>NZ_JAKKRL010000010.1:0-218014 GCF_025654335.1 Shewanella sp. SM21 | reverse complement strand
CTTTAGGTAAATCTCGCCAAGGGATACCTGTTCTAAGGCGGTAAAGAATACCTTCGAATGTTTGTCTATGTTCAGGTTTGTCATAAACACGGCCTGTGCTTTTCATTAAATGAAATAGCTTTTCCCAGCGTGCATCGGTTAGCATAAGTCTTGGCATGGCTTGAGGTTATGGTTACTTTTGGCGAAGCAAATTATAACGTCTTGCCATGCTGTCTAAAAATCACTCTCGAAAGATCAACAGACCCTAGTTATATTCACATTGTTTAGTATATATAAGACGTTAATAGCCCGTTAGCTCCATATAACCCGTACCTGTATGGCTGCCAGAGAGATGCACTGGGCCTTCCCAGTAGGGCGTTGATAATGGCATAGCGCTATTGGGATTGAGCGGGGTGATAGTGAGATCGATATTTTCGCTGGGGATTTTGACTTGCCAGCTAACGGGATAGTCGCCATTGACTGTGTGTTGCCATCTAAGAGGCGTCATCTGAATGTCATTGGGATTGTCAGTGGAATTAATGTTGCGCCCTGTGCCATCGGCAAACATTCTTCTGGCGCTATAAAATGCTGAGATAGGTGCATTCTTTGCGGACTCTGCCGGAGACTGATCCCGTAGCTGAAACAACATCAGCGTCGAGCCATCATTTAACCTGAGCGCGAACCAATCCCAGCCCTGTTGCGTTTTAGTGAGGAATTGCGAGCTCCATTCCCTGTCGAGCCAACCTTGGCCTGTGACTTGCTCCACTTTGTCATTGCGGTTGATTTCACCTGAAATTTCAATAAAGGGTTGGCTGTAATAGTAAGAGGCTACTTGGCCGTCGCGGCTTTTAAGGCTATAGCCGTTAACGCCTTGGTATTGCAGTGGCGCTTGGCTATTAAGTTGAAGTCGATAGCTAAAATCAGAATTCTCCACCGTTAAGGTCGCGGGAAAGAGTGCATTGGTTTCGCTCTGCCAGTGCCAGTTATCGAGGCGGATTTGATAAGGATCTAATTTTACCTCGGCAAACTCGCTATGACGGCGTGACCACTTTTCGTTGGCCAAGTGAGCATTACTCGAGGTTAATGCACTGTGGGCTAAATAAAGCTGCTGAGTCTCCCAAGTGGATTCACTTTTGGGCGTTGCATCTGTTACTTGCGGAACTGTTGTTTGTGGAGCGATTGTTTGCAGAGTTGTGGGTTTCAGGGCGACTCTAAACTGCGTCCACTGGGCGCCGAGTTGCTCACCTTTCTCTGTGGTCAAATTCGCGGTTAGATACCACCATTCTTGGCGAAAACTGTTATGTGCTAAGTGATCCCGCGGAAATTCAAATCTATAGCCGGGAACAACAGGCGTAAAAGCTAAATCATCTTGATTAGTCGAGGTTTTCCCCACCACATTGGCCATGGATTTGGACTGAGTGTTTTGCGTCGATGGCGTTTTATCACAGCCGCCGATAAGCATTAACCCAACTACTGCCCATACAATACTGAGTGTTTTCATCACAGTGTCTCCTGCTGCAGACTGGCGACCAGTGGCTTGCGGGTTTGCCAATACAGCGGTAAGAGTACGGCTAAGGTGCAGGTGGTTAAGGCAATCAGTATTGCATGGCCGTAAGCTTGCCAATCCCAAATCATTTTTATCGTCCAGCCAAAGGCTTGCAAGGTGATCTTATTAATAAGTAGGTAACCTAACAGCGCGCCCGTTGGCATAGCGAGCAGGCAAGTGATCAGTACCACAATCAACATTTGCATAAACACCATACCGCGCAGAGCATTACGACTGACGCCGAGGGAATACAGCCGTGCCAGTGGCGCTTGCCTTGCCTGAGTCAACATTAAGCAGGCACTAAAGAGGCCAATCGCGGCGACAATCAAGGTTAAACTATTCAGCACTAAGGTAATGGAAAAAGTGCGTTTAAACATAGCGATAGCTTGGGTTTTAATCTTAGTTTGGCTGTAGATTTGCGCTTGGGATAAACCTAGCTCAGTCGCCAGTTGGACTTGTAGTTGATCCAGTTCTGCTTCACTTATCCTACTGCCTTGCTCTTTACCGCGAAAACTTGCCGCTAAACTCACCGGCAGTACAGGTAACTGGGCCCGTTGCCAAAGTGGCTGGCTGATAATGACCTCGTTTCGGGTATTGCCGTGGTCATAATAAATGCCGCCAATAATGGCTTTGCTGTTACCTGTTTTCTCAAGCACATCCAATGACACAGTATCACCAAGCTGTAATTGGTATTTGATGGCTAGAGGTTCGCTCACCAATACAATGGGTGCATTAAAGTAGGATTGCCACAATGTGGGCAGGCTTTCCTTAAGCGCACTGGTGTGCCGAGTCGAAAATTCATCGCGGCTGAGTAGGCTCACCGGAATCGTCTGCTCGCTCGGATTATCCGTTGAAACTGGCAGTGAAAGCTGGGCTTCAATCTGCCACTGCTGATAAAGACCGCTAACTCTTGGATCGTGCATCAATTGGGTTTGAATAGTGTCGATACGCTGGCTTGGTGGGCGGATATAGAGATCGGCATGCAAGCGAGTTTCTAGCCAAGATCGCAGGGTTTGTTCGAAGCTTCCAACGAGGGTGTTCATCGACACATTGGCACTGAGCGCCAGTAAGATCGCCATCATAGCCAAGGAAAGCGGTGCAATAAGCTCACGGGTTTCGGCGAGCAGATATTGCCATAATCCAGGACGCGCCAAGGGCATTAACGCACTGACGCCCCAATGCAATAATTGCGGCAACAATAAGGGAATAGCGATAGCGACGATACCGAGCAACACTAAGCTGATGTTATAGCTTTGGCTGAAGGGAAACAGCAGAGCCGCTAAGGTCAATAAGCCACAGGCTAAGGCAAATTGAATGCTATGGTTTTTGCGGTGTGCCTGCATTTGCTGATAACGATTCGCCCCTTGTGCAAGCGCTTGGCGCGTAAGATCTAAATACAAGGGCAAGCAAGCGGCGAGCGCGGCAATTAAGGTGAGGGCAATTGCCTCAAAAAGCCAAGTCCATTGCCAAATACCGGGGAGCAAGTGGGCGCCATACATTTGCTCTAAGGTCATGGCGATCATAGGTTGCAGCCAGTGGCTGAGTTGCAAACCACTGATAAAGCCCAAACTTGAACCTATGACAACTAACAAAATTAATTCGAACATCAGCGCCGTCATCAAGGCGCGGCGCTCGATTCCCTGTTGTAATAATTGCACTAATAGTTTTTGCCGTTTCATTAGGCTGTAGCGCACACCGTTGTAGGCGATAAAGAGGCCGACAACGAAGGCTAACATGCTCATAGCATTAAGATTAAGATGAAAACTGCGGGTCAGCGCTATCAGCGCTTGACCTTGATCTTGCTGGCTAAAGCTGGCCTTGTGGGGCGTAATCCCTAAAGCGTCGAGTTGGGATTTTAGTTTAGGTAGGTTTTCTCGCTCACTGAACATGCCGATATAGCTCAATCTGCCTTGCATATTTAGTAATCGCTGGGCGAGGGACATATCGGCCAAGATGGCGCTGCCTAGACCAAAACTGTCATCAATTGCAATGATATCTAAGGTGCTATTTTCTAAAACAAGTTTACCTTCTGGTGCCACTTTGGCAGCTAGGCTGCGGCTCATTATTACTGTGGCTGCGCCGCTGAGGAGATCGGCAAGCGGTAAGTCATTCATCTGTGGTGAGGTGGCTGATTGTGTGTCAGTCGAGGCGTTACTTCTCGATTTTTGTAGTGTTAATGCAGCGATCAAATCGCTGCCTTCCAGTTGCCAGAACTGACCGTTTTTACCGGAGATTTTACCACTTACGACGGCGAGACTCTGACTTAATCCGGCTCGTCTCAAGGCGAAATAGACAGATTCATCTAAAGTGTTTTGTCCTAGGGGCGGCGTGAGTAGCACATCGGCGCGTTGACTCAGTAACTCAGTCGCATCGCTATAGCTGCGCACGGCATTGTCATTGGTTGCCTTGACTCCAATGAGCAGAGTGACGGCTAAGGCGATACCGAGCAGAATGGCACCTGCTTGTATGGGCGCATGGCGATAATGGGCGATAAAAACCTTTAGGCTGAGCCACGTCAGCCTCAGCCAAGTTTGCTTAAGTCCAGTCTGTTTAAGTTCTGTTTGCTTAAGCGCTGTGGGAGTCGCCTTAGTGAGCTGTTTATTGTTCATAAATAGCGACTGCACCTTGGGATAAGTGCCAACGTTTTTGCATAAAGGCTGCGCATTCTTCGCTGTGGGTGACCATTAAGATACTGGTTTGGCTTTCTCGTGCCAGTTCACACAGTAGTGCCATCACTTGTTTGCCCGATACATCATCTAAGTTACCTGTGGGTTCGTCGGCCAGTAGCAAGGTCGGTTTATGGGCTAAGGCGCGGGCGATGGCGACACGCTGTTGTTGACCGCCTGACAGGGCTTCAACTTGGCGGTGAAGTAATGGCATCAGCCCAAGTTTTTCAACCAGATAGTCACACCAAGGCGACCATGGCTGCGCGGTTAAACTTAAGGAGAAGGCGATATTGTCTTTCACGTTGAGTGGCGTGAGTAAGTTAAATTGCTGAAACACGACACCTAAGGAATTACGTCTGAAACGGCTCCACTCTTTATCTTGCCAAGTTGAGGTGGATGCTTGTTCTAGCAAGATTTCACCCGAGTCTGGCATTTCAAAACCGGCGATCAGGTTGAGTAAGGTGCTTTTGCCGCTGCCGCTGGGACCTGTAAGCGCCACGGTTTCACCTCTGTGGATCTGTAGATTAACCGCTTGCAGTACTTGATGATATTGCTCACCATCGCGAAAGCCTTTGGTGACTTGGTTAAGCTTAGCGACGTCGGCCATTGAGCAACTCCTTTATATCCATTGGCGGCGGGTGTGGTAAGCCGTGTTTCAAACTGCGGCGGCAACTTACTTAGTGGCCGCAATTTAGCATTGCCATTCTATGTTCAAGATAAAGCATTTTCTATTCAGATAGATACTGATTTTTCTTGTAATAGGATCATCCACTGAGTAACAAAACATAAATCGTCATTTGGTGTAAAAATAGTCAACTGGATTAAATCCTCCGCGAACTGTGAGCAAACGGCTTGAGCTGACGCCGCATTTGTTGCATTCTGTGCGTCCTGTTAGCTTGGGAGTAAATCTCAATCTAGCAATCCGTTCGGATGAAGGTAGCAGGAGAGTGGGGAATAGACCCCACACCGACGAGGCAACTTTGGTTTTACAGAAGCGAGTCTTCTTATAAAAACAAAGCACTCTTTCAGGTGCCGATAGGCGTGGACTGTTACTGGACGAGCCTCTGGAGAGACTACCAGTTGCACTCATTGTGCAATCAGGTGGCGCCGAAGGCGAAAGTGTCGTGGTGTTATTGTATAACCTGCGACGCGAAACGCTCAGGCAAAAGGACAGAGGAGAGGATGACTGCACAGTCCCTGTCGTTTGTCGTCGTGGGCTATTTTTACTCTTTTGCTTGAGATGGAGCACTTTTGCTCTTATTGAAAGCACTCGTGTAGAGCTCTCGCTTGCTACGCTTTTAGCGTTCAGCTTAGGCGATTCTCTGCCGAGATTAGGTCAAAATAGTTCGCTATAGCGTCCGACTGCGGCGCGTCACAGCCATTTCTTTTCCTCCTCCGTTTATTAATTTTGTTGTTTAATATTCGAGGAATATCATGAGTTTTCAAGCTTTTCTTGCCAGCATTAATAGCATAGTCTGGGGCCCAATCACCCTTTGTTTGCTGGTGGGCACGGGGATTTATCTCACTGCGCGCCTCAAGCTTATCCAAGTATTTCGTCTGCCGATGGCGATGGGATTGTTGTTTAAACCCGCCAAAGGTCATGGGGATTTATCTTCCTTTGCAGCGCTTTGTACGGCGCTGTCCGCCACTATCGGTACCGGTAATATTGTTGGCGTGGCGACGGCGATAAAAATGGGCGGGCCAGGGGCGTTATTTTGGATGTGGCTGGCGGCATTTTTCGGCATGGCGACTAAATATGCCGAGTGTATGTTGGCGGTAAAGTACCGTACCACCGATGCTCGTGGGCAGATTGCGGGTGGCCCTATGTATTATATCGAGCGCGGCCTTGGTCTACCTTGGATGGCGAAATTGTTCGCTCTCTTTGGGGTTGGTGTGGCCTTTTTCGGTATTGGTACTTTTGCACAGGTCAATGCCATTAGCGATGCGCTGACGATCGCCTTTGAGGTGCCGACTTGGTTAACCGCGGCCGTACTGACATTTTTAGTGGCCGCAGTTACCTTGGGTGGGGTTAAGCGTATTTCAAATGTGGCGCAAAAACTTGTGCCTGCGATGTCGATTGGTTATGTGCTGGCCTGCGTGTGGATCTTAGTCGGTTTCTCCGAGCAGATTTTACCCGCCTTAGCTTTAGTGCTTGAATCTGCCTTTACGCCACTCTCAGCTGCGGGGGGATTTTTAGGGGCGACAGTCGCGCAGGCGATTCAAATCGGTATTGCCCGCGGTGTGTTCTCGAACGAATCTGGATTAGGTAGTGCACCCATTGCCGCCGCTGCCGCTAAGACCAATGAACCCGTTGAGCAAGGTCTCGTCAGCATGACGGGTACTTTCTTCGATACCATTATCATTTGCACTATGACGGGGTTAGTGCTGATCATCACTGGGGTATGGAGTGGTGAGACTGCGGGTGCCGCGATGACGAGTGCTGCTTTTGCTCTGGGAGGCTCAGCGCTTGTGGGTCAGTATTTGGTGACTATTGCACTAGTGTGTTTTGCATTTACCACTATTTTGGGCTGGCATTATTATGGTGAACGCTGTTGGTATTACTTAGTTGGTGAGCGCGGATTACGCATGTATCAAGTGGTGTTTTTGGTACTGATTGCGGGTGGTGCTTTTATCAAACTGGATGTGATTTGGTTGTTGGCCGATACGGTTAATGGTTTGATGGCTATCCCTAACTTGATCGCCATTGTGGGCTTGAGGCATATCATTATCGCCGAAACCCAAAGCTATTTTGCTCGTATCTTACCTAATCAAACCTTAGAGACGGCTTATTAGTGTTTTTAAAACAATAAATTACTTCACATTATTTTAACTTTGACATTGTCGCCACTAAATTCTTCGTTTACTTTATAAGTGCTATTTTTAAATGCAGTGCTTATAAAATCGAGGGCTTTAGGGCGACGCCATGGAAAAAAGTAAACTTCGTACTTTTCGCAGTAGAATTTTATCCCACATAGCCTTGCCTCTCATTTTAATTATGGCGAGTGTCTATGGTGTAAACGCTTGGTTTAGTTATATCTCTTCAGAGAATCGGCTTTACCATAGCCTGACTCAAGAGGCGAGTCATTCGGCTTCTCGTCTGCAGTTTCTGCTCGAGCATGCGCAGGCCAACACCCAAGGTCTTGCTGATTTTATTGGTTTTTTGTCAAGTAAAGAAGACATGAATGACACTGAGAGTGTTAAAAGTGTCTTGATGAATCGAGTCAAACGTCATCCTGATTTTTTTGGATCCGCAGTCGCATTTAAACCCAATACTTTTCCTAACCGCAAGCTATTTTCTCCCTATGTTTATCGCGATACAAGTGGTGGTAACGATTTACACTACCTCGATATTGGCGCTGAAGGCTACGACTATACCGATGGTACTTGGGATTGGTGGAGCAAGGCTATCAATCAAGCGAGCGGTTATTGGTCAAAGGCATACTTTGATGAGGGGGCAGGGAATATTCTGATGGTAACCTATTCGGCTCCTTTTGGTGAGGTAGGCAATTATTTTGGGGTTGCCACGGTTGATTTAGCCTTAGATGGATTGCCAAAACAATTGGGGATTGCACCAAATCGTCTGGTGGTTTTAGACGATCAAGGGCGGCTTATTTATCATATAGATAAAGAAAAAGTGCTGGCAACGACTTCAGCCCAGTGGCTCGATAAAAATAAAAATGCCGATTTTTGGACGCTACAGGATAAAAGGCTTGATGGTCAAACAAGGTTTGTTGATAACCAAGATGTTGTTTATCTTGCTAGTATTGCGACTGTACCGCAATTAAAGTGGCGTGTGATTGTATTAGCGCCAGAACAAGATTTATTCAACTCCCTGCTTGATGATCTAGCATCTATCATCCTCAATTTAAGTTTATTAACCCTCTTATTATTGCTGACCTGTTATCTCGCGGCGAAACGGTTAACTCGGCCGCTAGAGCTACTCGAGTCGGGTATCTTGTCCTTTGGACAGGGTAAAACTCAGCAGCTCATTGTACCTAAAGGTGCCGTGAGTGAAATTGTGACGCTGAGTACTACCTTCAATCAAATGGCGGAATTACTCGCAGAACGTGAACAAGCCATTCTTGATTCCCGCGGTAATCGCTTTGCGCGCCTAATTGATGGCATGAGTGAAAAGTCTTTCTACTGTTCCCTCGAACCCAATGGTCAACTCGCCCAGGTTAGTGAGGGGGTAACTAAGGTGTTGGGGATTACCCCTGATTTGCTCAAGCGCAAATATCAAAGGCTCTTCTCGGCTAATCCCCTCAATGAGAAGAACTGGGAATATACCGATTTAGCCTTAAAGGGCCAAAATGTGCCTTCGCACCAAGTGGAAATGCTGGATGAAAAAGGGCATTTAAGAAGGCTCGATGTGTTTATGCAGCCATTATTATCAGATACGGGTGAGTTAATGTCGGTGGAGATGTTATTTACCGATGTTACTGAGCAGTTTTCAGCGGCAGTCTGGTCAAATGCCGTACTAGAAGCCGCTCCAGAGGCCATGCTCATTGTCGACGAACTTGGGAAAATCGTCTTTACTAACAGTCGCTGTCAGCAGCTTTTTGGATACGAAACGGGCGCTATGCTGGGTTTGCAGGTTGAGGCGTTATTGCCGCAAGAGTTAGGAAACGGGCATGTACTTGAGCGACAAACATTCCTGCGCGAAGGCCGCGATAGAGGCATGGCAAATGCCCGTCATGTACGGGCGTTAAAAGCCGATGGTAATGAATTTATTGCGGAAATAGCGCTGAGTATTCTTCCTCCTGCCTTTGATGGACAAAGGCAAGTGGCGGCTTCAATACGCGATATGACACAAAAACTGGCCGTTGAGCAGAAGATCCGTGATAGCGAACAGCGTTTTCGTGGCTTAGTGACTAATATTCCCGGCGCCGTTTATCGGACTCGTATCGCGGATGTATGGTTCATGGAATATATCAGTGACAATATTGCTGAGATTACGGGTTATGCAGCGAGTCAGTTTATTGAAAATCGCCAACGTACTTTTGCTTCGCTGATTTTAGAAGAGGATCGGCCTACATGTCATTTGCATATTGATAGAGCACTCGCGCAGCAAGAAACCTTTGAAGTGGAATATCGTATCCGCCATCGCGATGGCAGTGTGCGCTGGGTGCATGAGAAAGGTAAGGCAAGTTATACCGAAGAGGGCGTTCCACTTTGGTTCGACGGCAGTATTGATGACATCACAGAGAGTAAGCTTGCTATAGGGCAGTTGGAGGCTTCGCGCCTGCAATTGACCAATATTACAGAGTCTATTCCTTGTACCGTGTACCAATTGTTGTGGCACTCGCCTACTGATCGCAGATTTACCTTTCTCTCTGGTGCGGCAATGAAAATGCTGGGGCTACATCGCGATGATCTAATGAGTAATTTTGACACCATCGCTGAGCGGATTTTTGATGAAGAAAGGCCGGATGTCGTGCGGGCATTGTCGGGTCAGAGTGAAGACAGACTGCAATGGATACGCGAGTTTCGTTATCGCCATCCCAATGGCAGCATACGTTGGATGGAGGCGGGGGCGAGCGGCCATGTAGAAGAGGATGGCGCCATTACTTGGAATGGGTATGTAATGGACATTACCCAACGCAAGAGCATAGAACAAGAGTTAGCCCTCAGTGAAGCGCACTTTAAGGCACTGTTCGATGGTGCGACCATTGGTATCGTCAATGTGGATGTTAAAGGCGTTATCTTAGATTGTAATGACCAATTTTGTGCCGATATGGCGCGGTCAAGGGAGAGTTTACGCAATACCGCAATTTTTGAGGTCCTTAGCGCGCAAGATAAGCATATTGCCAAGGCGCAATTTAAGGAATTGGTCGGTGGCAAAATTGACCATTATCGTGGCGAGAGGAGTTTTATTCGTCCTTCCGGTGCGCCTTTATGGATGACGGTCAATGTGTCGGCATTGTTAGATGCCCAAGGACAATTTGAATCGGCTGTGATCAGTATGGTCGATATGACAGAGCTTAAATTGCTCTCCGATGAACTGTTACTTGCCAAAGAGCAAGCCGATGCCGCCAGTAAAGCAAAGGGTGACTTCTTGGCGAATATGTCCCACGAAATACGCACCCCAATGAATGCCATTATCGGCATGTCCCAGCTGTGCTTACAGACCGAATTAGATAAGAAACAGAAGAATTATGTGGAGAAGATTGAGCGGGCATCGCAGTCTTTACTGTCTATTATCAATGACATTCTGGATTTCTCTAAGATTGAAGCGGGTAAGCTCGACATAGAATCTGTGCCATTTCAGCTCGATACTATGCTGGAAGATCTCAGCGATATGTTTTCTGAGAAAGCCGCCCACAAGCAGATTGAATTGTTATTTGCAGTCGCCCCTAACGTGCCGCGTTATTTATATGGTGATTCGCTACGCTTAGGCCAAGTGTTGATTAACTTGATGAATAACGCCATTAAATTCACAGAACGGGGTGAAGTATTACTGTCGTTAAATCTTGTTGAACAGCAAGATGATGATGTCGTGCTGCGTTTTAGTGTGCGTGATAGCGGCATAGGTTTAACTGAGCAGCAGCAAGCAAAATTATTTAAATCCTTTACCCAAGCGGATACTTCAACCACCCGTAAATACGGTGGTACAGGCTTAGGCTTGGCTATTTGCAAGCAACTCGTTGAACTCATGGGGGGCAATATTGGTGTCGAAAGTCAATTTGGTCATGGCAGCACCTTCTATTTCACTGTGAAGTTACAAATTTCCGAGGGCCAAAAATTAGTGCTTGAGCAAGAGCTTGAGGGCATGTCTGTGCTGGTGGTAGATGATAACGCGACCGCCAGGGACATAATGCGTACAACGCTCGAAAGTATGGGCTTTAGAGTCGATACGGTTCGTTCAGGTGAAGAAGCAATAAGCCGCTGCTTACTGCAGACCTATGAAGTGGCATTAATCGATTGGAAAATGCCCAATATGGACGGGTTAGAAACCGCCCGTCAGATCCAACTACAGGCTAAGTCTCAGCCTAAGATCTTGATGGTATCCGCCCATGCTAATCATGAATTCATCACTCAAATTGAGCAATTAGCACTGGCGGGGTACATCAGTAAACCCATCAGCGCCTCACGCATGCTCGATGGCATAATGAATGCGATTGGCCGTGAAGGCATATTGCCAGTGAGACGCCGCACTGAAGAGCTGGCGCCGCAGTTATTATTGCCACTTCAAGGGAAGCGTATCTTATTAGTGGAAGATAACGAGATGAACCTTGAAGTCGCCAGCGAGTTTTTAGAGCAAGTGGGGATTATTTTATCCATAGCGACCAATGGTCAAATCGCCTTAGATAAGCTATCCCAACAGCATTTCGATCTAGTGTTAATGGACTGCCAAATGCCGGTGATGGATGGTTATCAAGCCACTAAAGCGATAAGGAAAAGGCCTGAGTTGGCAAATTTACCTGTCGTCGCTATGACTGCGAATGCGATGGCTGGTGATAGAGATATGTGTCTTCGGGCTGGGATGAATGACCATATTGCCAAGCCCATAGAAGTGAATGTGCTCTATCAAACCCTATTGAAATACCTCGGATCTTCTTCTGGAATTTCTGCTTCGATAAGGGCGGAAGCCTCAACTCGGTTAACTTCGTCCAGCGCACAGGGTGAAGTCAGCAATGGCGCTGATCAAACGGTATTGCTCAAATGGCCAGAACACCCTGAGCTGGATATCGATAGAGGTTTGCAACTGGTGCAGCATTCGACGCGTCTTTATCAACGAATCTTTGATCGTTTTGTGAGCAGTCAACGTAATGTCGTGGAGCAGGTTCGCAAAGCCATCGCGGCGAATCAAGTCGAAGATGCGGTGCGTATCGCCCACACCCTTAAAGGCTTAGCGGGTAATTTAAGTTCGGCAAAATTGGTGGAATTAGCGCGTTTGCTTGAGTTGCATTTAACAGAGAAAGCGCCCTATGAAGATGAGTTAGTTCAAATTCAACCGCTAGTGGCCTCTATCTGCGATGCGATTGAACAGGCTAAGCCTGTGATAGTGAATCAAGCCGAGCCTCAAGCGGTGGACTTGCTATCAGATGAGGACTTGAGAGCGGCATTACGGGTCTTACGTCAGAATCTAGATGAAGCCGATGCCAGCGCAGTGGCAAAAATTGATGCGTTAAAGCCGAAGGTGAGTAGTGCGATGTGGCAAACATTAAGCCCCGCTTTATCTATGATTAACCAGTATCAGTTTGATGAGGCAATCGACTTAATTGACGATGTGATTACACAGTTAGGATAGAAAGCGGTAGCGCGAATTTATAATGCGTGACATTGAGTGGAGTTGTTAATGGAAAAAGCAACAATATTAGTCGTCGATGACACACCTGAGAATATCGATATTTTGATTGGTATTTTAGGTGATGATTACAAAGTCAAAGTGGCGATCGATGGCCCGAGGGCGTTAGCGTTAGTGACAAAATCGCGGCCTGACTTGATTTTACTCGATGTCATGATGCCAGGTATGAATGGCTATGAAGTCTGCAAGCTGCTAAAGCAAGAGCCGCTGACCAGCCATATTCCGGTGATCTTCGTGACCGCCTTATCTGAAATTGCTGATGAAGCCCAAGGTTTTGCATTGGGCGCGGTGGATTACATTACTAAGCCCGTAAGTGCGCCTGTCGTTAAAGCGCGGGTTAAAACGCATCTTGCGCTTTATGATCAAAAACGTCTACTCGAACAACAAGTTAAAGTTCGTACCCACGAATTAGAAGAAACCCGTTTCGAGATTATCCGTCGTCTTGGCCGTGCCGCTGAATACAAGGACAACGAGACGGGTCTACATGTTGTGCGTATGAGCCATTACGCCCGCATATTAGCGATAAAGCTCGGCTTACCGACGACCTTTTGTGACTTGATTTTTAATGCGGCGCCTATGCACGATATTGGTAAAATCGGTACGCCCGATGCAGTGCTGAAAAAGCCAGGGAAACTTGATGCGCAGGAATGGGAAATTATGCAGCAGCACGCCGCCATAGGTGCAGAAATTATTGGTGAACATAGCGATCCGTTATTGCAAATGGCCCGTCGTATCGCCTTAACTCACCATGAGAAGTGGGATGGTTCAGGTTACCCCAATGGCTTGGTTGGCGAAGAAATCCCCCTTGAAGGGCGCATCACCGCGATTGCGGATGTGTTCGATGCGCTGACTTCGCAACGGCCTTATAAGCAGGCTTGGACGATTGAAGCGACTATGGAGCTATTTGAAAATCAAGCGGGAAAACATTTTGATCCTAAGCTGGTGGAGGAGTTCAAGCAAATCCTGCCAGAAGCAATTGCTATTCGAGATACTTATTTAGAAAATTGATGCTCGAAGTGCATTGACTAAGATAAAGGCGCCATTGGCGCCTTTATTCTGCTTCAATATTTTATACTAATCATATTAAATCAAAGTATTACGCTTCATCTAATGAGTAGGGCAGGGCTTGGATCGTTAAATGTGATTGTTCATCGTCGGCAAAACGCAGCTGAGTATCATTAGCCGTGTCATTAGGAAGTACGGCGGTTAACAAGACTTGATTGCCACGCTGTACAAACTCAATGATTTGACCGCCACGGCGAAAACTGTCTTCCATCGCGATTTCGAGGCCTGATGCTAGGGTGATTTGAAGATTGGTGTGACCGCGCAAAATATACAGGGCGCGTTTATTACCACCGCGATATTTCATTCGCGCTATGGTTTCTTGTCCCATGTAGCAGCCCTTGTTGAAGCTGATACCGTTAACCGCTTGTAGATTACACATCTGCGGTACGTACTGACTGGCATGGCTGGCGGCAAGATTGGGGTAACCCGCTGCAATCTCTAACGCTTGCCATGCACTGGCGTCAAATACACTCAGTTCCGATTGCGCAACTAAAGCCGCTGCGGCATCTGGTGTTAATACTAAAATAAAACGTTCAGCGTCTTTTAAAATCGCACCGTTTTCAATGAGTGTGAGCTCTTGCTGAATGTCACCAAAATGTTTGTTCACGAATTGGCTTGCCTGTTCACCAGCAACGCCGAGCAGAGTCCACTCAGCGGATGCATTGCTTAAGGTGGCTTTACTAAACACGGCATATTTTTGTAACTGGGGTAAATCGACTTCGATGGCATCCTTTGGCATCAACATAAAGAGTGCATCTTGAATGGCAAAGGTTCTGAAACTGGCCAGCATTTTACCTTTAGGATCGCAATGGGCGCCCCAGCGCCATTGATCCGTGGCCAATGAGCTGATGTCTGTGGTCACTTGGCCATGGATAAAACTGCGGCCTTGTTCTCCAACGACTTTGATGAGGCCCAAATGAGATAAGTTGGTAAGCATAAGTGGAGGCAAGGTAGCGTCCAGATCCCAATGGGGCGTAGAAACTGAAATAGTCATAGCGAGATCCTGAAAATGAAGACGATGTGAGAGGCTAGATTGTAACGGAATTCCAGTTGGCTCAAAAGCATAAGGCGCACATATCTGTGAATGATCTGTGCGCCTTATTATGTGTGCTTTAGTCGATAGGCTTAAAGCGAGTGGAGTTTAAAGTTTAAAACAGCACGCGGGTACGTAATGTACCTTCAATGGCTTTGAGTTCAACTAAGGCTTCTTCCGCTTGAGTTGTGTCTACTTCCATCACGACATAACCAATTTCTGCGGTGGTCTGCAAATATTGGGCGGCGATGTTGATGCCTTTTTCCGAGAAGGCTTGGTTGATCTTGATCAACACGCCCGGACGGTTTTGGTGAATATGCAGCAAGCGCGAGGTGCCTTTATGCGTTGGTAATGACACTTCAGGGAAGTTAACCGCAGAAACGGTTGAGCCGTTGTCTGAGTATTTAGCGAGCTTACCCGCGACTTCGATACCAATGTTTTCTTGGGCTTCGGCCGTGCTACCGCCGACATGCGGCGTGAGTAGAACATTGTCTAAACCGCGTAGAGGACTGATAAATTCATCGTCATTCGATTGTGGTTCAACGGGGAATACATCGATTGCGGCACCTGCGAGGTGACGTTCTTTTAACGCAACGGTTAAAGCTTCAATATCGACTACAGTACCGCGTGATGCGTTGATAAAGATGCTGCCCTTTTTCATCGCCGCAAACTCGGCAGCGCCTATCATGTCTTTTGTTTGTGGAGTTTCAGGGACATGTAAGCTTACTACATCAGCTTGTGCTAATAGGAGTTCTAACGAATGGACTTGTTGTGCGTTACCTAGTGGCAGTTTGTCTTCGATATCGAAGAACACGACGCGCATACCTAAGGTTTCCGCCAGAATACCAAGCTGAGTACCAATATGGCCGTAACCAATCACACCTAAGGTTTTACCACGCACTTCATAGCTGCCCGCTGCGGTTTTCATCCAGCCACCACGGTGAGCGATAGCGTTGCGTTCAGGGATACCCCGCATCAACATAATGATTTCGCCAATCACGAGTTCGGCAACACTGCGAGTGTTTGAGAATGGCGCGTTAAATACTGGGATACCAAGGGATTCGGCGGTGGCAAGGTCAACTTGGTTGGTTCCAATACAGAAACATCCTATCGCGATTAACTTCTCTGCACGTTTCAGCACCTCTGCAGTTAATTGGGTACGCGAACGAAGTCCCACAAAATGCGCATCTTTAATGGACTCAAGTAAGGCTTCATCGCTTAAGGAAGCTTTGTGGTATTCGATATTGGTGTATCCCGCACGTTCAAATACATCGACCGCAGATTGGTGGACGCCTTCCAACAGCAGGATCTTGATCTTATCCTTGTCCAGCGAATGTTTCGCCATGATATGGGTACCCTCTAATTAATAGAAATGTTTCTTATGATATGCTCACAACCTTCACCCACCAAAGTAGCACTTTTTTTGCTCAGTGTGGAGGGCTAGATGGCTAAAGTTAATATTCTAAATTTAGAACAATATCGCATAAGAGGAAGAAACATTGAATAACAAAATCGCATGGTGCGGTATTTACCTCTCAGTTTTGGTGTGGTCGGCGATAAAACCCGCAGATCCTTTCACATGGTGGCTCGAAGCCTTACCTGCATTGATTGCTGTACCGATTTTATTCTTTACTCGCAAACGTTTTCCACTGACACCTTTAGTGTATTTTCTCGTCTTAATACACTGCTGTGTGTTGTTTGTAGGCGCTCATTATACTTACGCTGAAGTGCCGTTATTCGACATGATTGCCGATTGGATGGGTTCAGAACGTAATAATTACGATAAAGTGGGTCATTTTGCGCAAGGTTTTATCCCAGCCATGCTCGCCCGTGAAATTATGTTGCGTAATCAAGCTGTCAAACCTGGGGCTTGGTGCGCGTTTCTTGCTACTTGTTTTGTGCTCGCATTTTCGGCGTTTTATGAACTGATCGAATGGTGGGTTGCCGTGGCAACCGGCGAAGGGGCTGAAGCCTTTTTAGGGACTCAAGGCTATGTATGGGATACCCAATCCGACATGTTTCTTGCCCTCATTGGCGCAATTGTCGCGTTAGCTTTACTGTCTCGTTTTCAAGATAAACAAATCGCGAGACTCAAGCAGAGGATTTAGCGGCTAAAAGTGGGTGATGCTCTCTGTTCGAGTTGTAAGACTTTCTTCCCTGAAATGTATGGTGTGAGTGTGATGACATTGAGTTGTCATACTTTAGTGTTGTTATTGTGTTTTCTTTGTGTTGCAACTTTGGATTGGTAACGTCATAGTTGGAAAGTATTAGGTGCTGGGCGTTGGCCAAGTAAAACGGTATTTTTGACTGTTATTCCATTTTATTGTGGTGAGTTAGTCGAACCTACTAGCATTAAACAGGGAATAGTACATTTGGGTGATGTTTTTCAATCGTTAACTAGTCAGAATTAACTAGGTTAATGGAATGTTGAAAAATCTAACTAAAAAGACGAGTCAAACATACCATTTTGCAATAGAGAATACTTTTCAGGGAGGAGAGTCATTGAGCACAATTAATGAATTGGTTTTTTTACACCAAATGGCCGCGCCATGTCATTTAGCGTTACTCGCTGAATCCATAGGTTTGAAAACGCGTATAGTAAAGCATGCGGCTGAACTGGATTTAGACAAGAGTCGCCGTAGTTTTTATCTGATCACCCAAAAAGGTTCAGCATTAGATAACAAAGGGATACCTCTGTTAGCTTCGCGATTAGTGTCACATTTTCCTGTGGCGCTGTATCAAGTTGAGCGAGACTCCTTAGACCAAGAATCTGCAATGTTACTCGGCATTCGAGGTATTTTATTTGCCGATCAACGTATGGATCTGATGTTAACGGGTTTACGTAAAATGGTGGCAGAGGAACTTTGGTACGATAGAACTTTGCTAAGCAAAATGTTCCGCCGTGTCGTACAAAAGTTAGAAGGTAATAATGAAATGCCCTCTGATACTGTGGCTATGCTGCAGATGCTGACATCCCGTGAACGCACTATCATTCAATTCGTATCGAGTGGTGCGAGAAATAAAGAAATCGCTCATAGGTTATGTATCAGCGAACATACAGTGAAGGCGCATATTTCTTCTATTTTCCGCAAGACCCAGTCTCGTAATCGGGTTGAGCTTTTACGTTGGGCGCAAACCTATCAAACTCACTTTGAGCTGTGCAGTTAGTCAGTTAAAGATATTGGTCGTTAGCTTTTCGCTGTGAGTGGTTAATGTTAATGATTACTAGCATATCAACATAGAAAAGCGGGAATGTTTATTTAAACATTCCCGCTTTTTGTTTAACACCCTTTTTATAAACCACCACCAAAGAGTTTAGCTGTGGTGGTTTAACAGTATTGACTAGTATTGCACTACAGTGGCAACGTTCATATTGCCTGATTGGTTCACGTTGATGCTGTTGTTAGTGCCTGCTTGAGAACCTAACACTAAGTTGTCATTACCCGTTTGAGTGATTGACAGGCTGTTATTGTCACCGCTAACGCCAAATGAATTTGATGCAAATGAAGTGTCGTTATCGCCGCCTACCCAGTTACCGTTACCTGATTGAGTAATTTGCGCGGTGTTTTCATCACCTTCAATAATCAGGTCAATAACGTTAAGATCGCCACTTTGAAGTGCGCTGACATCGGCATTGTTGTTGCCAGCAACAGAAATCAATGTTTCGTTCTCAGCGCCATCTTGCTCAACATCAACTTCGTTATCGCTACCCACGGCATCTACATAAGCAAAGTTCTCATCACCTTCTTGACTAACTTCAATACTGTTATCTTCACCATCAGCGAAGGCAATGATTTCGTTGTTATCGCCTTTAGAAGATAAATCGAAGTCGTTATCTGTGCCGTATGCACCAAAGGTTGCGAAGTTCGCATCGCCTTTTTGTTTCAAGTCAACGTCGTTGCTATCGCCCCATACTTGGAACTCTGCACCGTTGACATCGCCTTTTTGAGTGATAGTAATATCGTTATCATCACCTTGGATATCGGCCACTAACGTATCACCGATAGTGTTGCCGCTGCCATTTTGGGTAATATCGACACTATTGTCATCACCTGTAGTCATCGCAAGATAAGCCGTGTTGCCGGTACCTTTTTGATCCATTGAAATATCGTTTTTGCTGCCGGCCAGTGCGTAAACGAAGCCTACATGGTTATCACCCTTTTGGACCATGTCTACTTTGTTGTTGTCGCCTGCAATACCCTTAGCCGCGCCAAAGTTGTTGTTACCCGCTTGATTAACAGAAACGTCGTTGTTGTTACCCACGTTAGCGGTTAAGTCGAGAGCGATTAAACCCGCTTGGTTGTTGTCACCGATTTGTGTGATTTTACCGTCGTTGTTGCTGCCTTCAACGCGAAAAACTGCAAAGTTAGCATCGCCTTCTTGCTCAACAAACACGCTGTTTTCAGCGCCAGTGATTTCAACTTGGCTTTCGTTGACTTCGCCTAATTGATTAACGAATACCGTGTTATCGTTGCCAGTAACATCGCTACTGCTTTGGTTAAAGAAACCATCTTGCGACACATTTACATTGTTGTTGTCACCTACAACATTTGCACTTGCCACATGCCAGTCAACTTGTTGCGTTATTTGGACCTTGTTATCATCACCCGTTGAATTAATAGCCGCTTCATGCCACACACCGTCTTGGATGACGGTTGCGGTTTGATCTGTACCTGTTTGCACAACCGCAGCAGCGTTAAGGCCACCCGTTTGTGAGACTAAAGTGTCTTGGGCTTGGCCTGACTGTACTACGCTAATTTCGCTCACTGTACTGGCAGCAAAAGCTTGACCACTTAAACCTGTTGCAATGGCCAAAGCAATAAGTGATTTTTTAGCTTGTGATTTCATGTGACGCTCCCTGTTTAATATTGAGTTATTGAGATTGCAGCACCGTCCGCAATCTGTTGAATCGAAAAGTTGCCGCTTCCTAGTTGGTTCAGTTGCACGAGATTGTCATTGCCAATTTGTGTCACTGAAGCCGTATTTTGACTGCCGACTTGCAGTAGTTGGACTTCATTGTTTGAACCAATCTGTGTGATTAGCGCATCGTTATCATTGCCCACTTGTGTTACATCGGCCTTGTTATCGCTGCCTGACTGGAACAGTAATCCTTGGTTGGCAGTGCCTTGTTGAACCAGCTCGATAAGGTTATCGCGACCGGAACGTTCCAGTAATGCCTGAAGGGTTACAGGTAACTCGTTGACATTCAGCTCTTGTGCTGAAGTCATACAACTACAGAGCAAGATCAGCGGCACCAAAAAGCGTCTAGAGGTATTTGGCACGGGTGACTCCTTGCATCAAATATCTTGGGCTGCTTAAAGCAACTTGCATCCCAAATTCAGACCTGAAGATACGAGTCCCGTTAATATGTCGCAATTGGCCAAACGGGTATTTATTCTAGAAAGGATTAACGGAAGGTAAATGATGGCTGTATTTATATCGTATTGATTAAATAGATTTTATATTTTTATTGGCGTGTTTTTATTTAAGGGGTCTAGCCTAGTTGTCCTAGTAGTTAAGTCGTATTTGTTGTGAAGAGAGTATTTGATTTTTAAACAATGCAATAACAAGTGAAGGGAAATACATCGACTATCGCGTTTGCATTTTCTTGATAAAAAAGTACGCGTTTGTGCCAGCGAGAAACTGCTGAGGAGTTTAATTAACTGTAGCAACCTATGTCATTTACCCAGTGTGCAACAACAGGCTTCTTGTCCTTGCGGTAATGAATCCTAGGTTAAATAAAGGGACATTACTGTGAGCGGAAAATTAACCATTATTATGATTGAATTCCTTAATGGGGTAGAGAAAAGATTAATACTACTGTTTTATGCGAGATCAGTGCTTTTCTGGTTCTTTTAACTCTTCATGGAATGCTTCGGTACTGATTTGGCTTTTACGGTCTTTCAGTTGTTGCATCGCGCTGTTATTACTCACAGTTAACGCATTGAAGCGAGTATTGATATCGTCCATTTCGTTAATGTATTCAGGATCGGTTTTCTCTTTATTTTGCCAATAACGCTTACGTTCTAATTTTTGCAATTCACTAGCTCGCAGGATTTCAAAATAGCTATTTTCCTGCTTAAGACGATATATCTCGCCGTCGAGTAACTGCAATAATTTTTCTTTAGAAATGGTTCGGCTATTCAGTAGAGTGTGTAAGGGATCGACAGGAATGTCTCTTTTATCAGAGTCTACTTCAGTCGTTATCCCTAACTGGTATTCGATTTTATGTTGGCTAAATTCCTGCGGACAAGCGGTTTGGCTAAAGACAATTTTGTCATCTTTACGGCATTTATAAATGGTATTTGCCTGTATTGCAGTGGGCAAAATAACACAAATTAGGGTGAGTATCAGTCTTGCCATGAGGCCACAAATCCTTTGTACACTTGCATAGCTATTATGATTTAATTGTTTGATTAAGCATGATAAATAATGATTATGACGTTTACATTATTATGCCTTTATAACCGCTTTTATTAGGCTTAACTGGCTGTTAAGCCTAATAAATTAAAGGATTAGCCATGCATCATTAGAAGGTCAAATTCACTCGTCAATGTCTGCCGCTAAACATTTACCTTAAATTAACATCTGCATCATACTATGGCGTAAATTTAGGGATAAAACCAGTTTTTTGACGCTTCAAATTTTTGGCGCTTGGATTGATTCTAAAGAAGAAAATAGCTTCTGGTCGGTCATTGGGTAAATAAAAAGGAGCGACTGCTCCTTTTTATTTATTGATAACGCTTAAGAGATTAGCGATCGAACCTTAAGTTGTCGATAAGTCGCGCTTTACCTATATAGGCGGCGGCCAAAATGACTAAGGTTTGGTCTTGGCTCTGCGCTTTCTCAAGCGTGTGGGCATGACGAATTTCCAGATAATCCGGCGTAAAGCCCGCCGCCACTAAACTGATTTTCGCTTGCTCGGTGACAGTATCAACACTCTGACCTTGTTTGATCCCTGCAGCCATAGTATCTATTGCCTGTTTTAACGCTGGTGCCGCGGCTTTTTCTGCGGCGGTGAGATAACCATTGCGCGAACTCATGGCTAAACCTGAGTCCTCACGTATGGTATCAACACCGATAATCTCAATCGGTAATGACAAGTCTTCAACCATAGTTTCAATGACTAATAGCTGTTGATAGTCTTTATTGCCAAAGAGTGCCACATCGGGCTGTACTATGTTGAATAGTTTACAGACGATAGTCGCAACGCCTCGAAAATGCCCCGGACGGCTAGCGCCGCAGAGCAGATCTGAAATACCTGGCACTTCAACATAGGTTTGTTGCGCTAAGCCCTTGGGATACATCACGGCTGGTGTTGGGGTAAACAGCAACTCAGCGCCAGCGGCGGTGAGGGCTTCACTGTCGGCGGCAAGTGTGCGTGGGTAGGCATCGAGATCTTCGTTCTGGCCAAACTGCATTGGATTGACGAAAATCGATACCACCACATGATCACAACGTTTAGCCGCTTCTTTCACTAAGGTGATGT
This sequence comes from Shewanella sp. SM21, assembly GCF_025654335.1. NCBI lineage: Bacteria > Pseudomonadati > Pseudomonadota > Gammaproteobacteria > Alteromonadales > Shewanellaceae > Shewanella > Shewanella sp. SM21. The sequence continues at coordinate 195,928 of NZ_JAKKRL010000010.1, read as the reverse complement.
GTCCCCGATGGAGATTGCCCATGGTCGGCACGAAGGCGACAGTTTCGCCCTTGGCACGCCATGCACGCACTTGAGTGCGAATATCATCAATATGGGCGCTAGTGATCATTGAGCCTTACCTTGCATAAATCTGTTATTTGTTAAAAGTGTGTTCTTCGCCAGGAAAAGTTCCTTGGGCAACTTCGTCGATATAAGCACGTACCGCAGAACGAATTTCACCGGTTTGTTTTAGGTAGTTTTTCGAGAAACGTGGAATGTAACCACTTGAAATACCTAACACATCATGCATCACCAATATTTGGCCGTCGGTCGATGCGCCTGCGCCAATTCCAATGACTGGAATCGTTAAGGCTTGAGTGATCGCCGCAGCGAGAGGCGCAGGGATACATTCCACTACGAGTAGTTGAGCCCCCGCGGCTTCTAAAGCCTTAGCTTCGTCGAGGATGCGCTGGGCATTTTCGGCATCGCGGCCTTGCACTTTAAAACCACCAAACACATGAACCGACTGAGGCGTTAAGCCTAAGTGGGCACATACAGGAATACCGCGTTCGGTGAGCTTAGTGACGGTTTCGAGTAACCAGTGGCCGCCTTCGACTTTGACCATGTTCGCGCCAGCTTGCATTAACTCAGTGGCGTTGACCATGGCTTGTTCTGGCGTGGCGTAACTCATAAAGGGCATATCGGCGATCAGCAGCGCACGTTCGATACCGCGACGAACACAGCGAGTATGGTAAGCGATTTCTGCTGTAGTGACGGGCAGGGTATCGTCATGGCCTTGGAGAACCATTCCCAAAGAATCGCCGACCAGCAGCACATCGACACCTTCGCTATCGAACGCGCTGGCAAAACTGGCATCATAGGCTGTCAGTGCCGTGAATTTTCTACCTTCCTGTTTGTATTTCAACAGGGTTGAGCTAGTAATTTTAGACATATGGATGATCTTCAAACCAAATAGAAGTGGTGTTATAAGCTAACTGAGGACGGACTTCAATGATCAATGCCCAGTTGTTGTAACTCGGCCAGCATTTTTGTATCGATAAGACTGTCGATGGCAGTGTTGCACGGCAGAATCAGATCCGGTGCAATTGCGGCTAAAGGCACGAGCACAAAGCTGCGCGTTTTCATGCCGTAGTGGGGCACTTTGAGTCTAGGAGTGTCAATGTTCTCATTACCATACAAGAGTATATCGAGATCTAAGGTTCTAGGTCCCCAACGCTCTAGGCGGACTCGTCCTTGGGTGTTTTCAATATGCTGCAGTGCATCGAGTAAAGCTAATGGCGCAAGATCAGTATCGAAACTCGCCACCGCGTTAATATAATCGGGTTGCACGACATCGCCCATGGGCGTCGAATGGTAATAGGGAGAAACGACGAGACTATTGCCTAAGGCTAAGGCGGACAATGCCATCACGGCATTGTCCAATTGCGCCTTGGGATCTTCAAGATTTGCGCCTAATGCGACGTAGACGCGGGGCATTATTCAGCCGTTTTAACTTTAGGTGTGCCATTCGCTTTAGGTGTGCTCGTCGGCGCTGAACCATCGGCATTAGGTGCACGAGGACGGCGACGACGTTGGGTGGCATTACGGTTGCGGTTTGGCGATTTACTGCCGCTACGCGCTATGGCTAAACGTTCTGTTTCATCGGCTTCGACAAATTGTTGCCACCAAGCGGCACTTTTAGCGACATTACCCGCTTCGACTTCGCCCCTGAGTAAGAGTAAATCGTATGCGGCTCTAAACTTAGGATGCTCCATCAGTTTAAAGGCGCGGGTGCCTTGGCTACGATCAAAGCGTAACTGCAACTGCCAAATGTCTTTTGCCGGTGTACTAAAACGGCGTGGAATGCTAATGGTTTGGCATTGCTGCTCCATCACATCGCCCATGGCGGCAAAGAAGGCATCATATAAGGTTAGGCCACTTTCAACCGCGATATCCTCGGCGCGTTGACGCAGTGGATACCAGAGAAGCGCAGCATAGAAGAATGAAGGTGTGACCGGCTTATCTTCGTTAACTCTTTGATCTGTGCTCTTCATGATGGCTTGCACCATTTTCATGGTCGTACCTTTAGGATCATCTTTTAGCAGAGCGGCCACTTGCGGAAACAGCGGCGCGAATAGCTTGTATTCTTGCATCAGTTCGAAGTTGGCTAAGGCTTTGCCTGCAAAGAAGAGTTTTAACACTTCTTCGTACATGCGTGCTGCCGGAATATCTTTGAGCAGTGGCGCTAATTGTTTAATCGGCGCAGCTGTTACTGTTTCGATACCCATGTTGAGTTTAGTGGCGAAACGCACCGCCCTTAACATACGCACGGGATCTTCACGGTAACGGGTTTCAGGATCGCCGATTAATCTTAGGGTGCCCGCTTTTAGATCGGCCATACCGCCGCCATAGCTGCGAATCGAGTAATCGCTGATATCGTAATAGAGGGCATTGACAGTAAAGTCGCGGCGCTCGGCATCTTCATCGATTTCGCCATAGACGTTATCGCGCAGCAAACGCCCTTCGGCATTGGCTTTAGAGACTTTCTCATTACTCTCGCCGTGGTGACCGCGGAAGGTGGCGACTTCAATCACATCGCGGCCGAAAACAATGTGCGCTAAGCGGAAACGGCGACCGACAACACGGCAATTACGGAATAATTTTTTGATTTCTTCCGGTGTTGCATTGGTCACTATGTCGAAATCTTTCGGTTCAATCCCTAAGAGTAAATCGCGTACACCGCCGCCGACTAAATAGGCTTTAAAGCCAGATTTATTCAGTCTGTATAATACCTTAAGGGCATTCTCGCTGATTTGTTTGCGCGAGATGGTATGGGCATCTCTTGGTACTAACTCTAAACTCAAAGCACCGGAATTTTGTTCAGGCGTTGTTGGTTCAATCTGAGCTGGAGTCGGAGCGGTCGTTTTAGGCGCGTCTTCAAATAGCTGTTTGCAGAATTGGCTGATACGGCGAAAAATGGGACACCTCGAAATATGATCTGTTATTTGATTAAAAATCTGGCGGCTATCATATACCAAATGCAGGCTAATGAGTATATCAGGGCTCGATCAGTATCTCAGATTGTTGCGGTATAGTGGATAATTGAAACTGATCTACGGCTTGAGCGAGCATTTCTGCCACAGAACCTTGGGTCTCAACAGGTTGTTGGCCTAAAAATGTCAGCGCCGCATTGAGGCTCGACTGTGGATTAAGCGTATCAATCGCTTGCGCATGATTCTGTTTAGAGAGTTTAAATCCCTTGCTCAAACAGGCGAGTGGCAGGTGCAACCATTGCGGTGCCGCTAAGCCAAAATTTTGATACAAACTCAGTTGGCGACAACTGGCCTCGATTAAGTCGCAGCCTCGAACCACTTCGGTGACCCCTTGATAAGCATCGTCGAGCACCACGGCCAATTGATAGGCGTACAGGCCATCGCTGCGTTTGATGATGAAATCCTCCGCAGCAAAATGGCTATCGACGCAAATATGCCCCATGAGGTTATCGTCAAATTGTTGCACTTGCGCGGTATTAACTATCCGCACCGCCCCAGACTTAAGCACATTTGCAGCTTGGGTTTGTGGCAAGCGGTGACAGCGGCCATCGTAGACACCGCCCATGGCTTGAATTTGCTTGCGACTACATTGGCAGAAATAGGCTTTATCTTGGGCGAGCAGCGAATCTATTTGTGCTTGATAGGCCGCTGTGCGCTGGCTCTGATAAAGCGGCACATCATCCCACTCAAATCCATAGGCTTCTAAGGTGCGTAAGATATCATCGGCAGCGCCTTTGACTTCCCGCGGAGGATCGATGTCTTCGATGCGAATCAACCATTTACCCTGTTGCGACCGCGCACGCAGATAGCTGCCAAGGGCGGCGATAAGCGAGCCAAAGTGCAAGGCACCCGAAGGCGAAGGCGCAAAACGGCCGACATAGGGGCGAGAAGCTAAAGTTGGAGAAGATAAAGTCGCCATAGTACTGAGTAAGCAGCTAGTGTCAGTCAAAGTGGGCGTATTTTAGAGGGATACAAGGATAAAAGCGAATCGGGGTAAATTGGAGTGAGCTTGGCTTAAGCTCGTCGAGCTTAGGAGTTGTTAGAAACAAATAGGCGGGGAAATCCCCGCCCAGTATGCTTGATTAACCAGCCATTTGTTTCTCTTTGATCTCTGCAAGCGTTTTACAGTCGATGCATTGATCGGCTGTTGGACGCGCTTCGAGACGGCGGATGCCGATTTCGATACCGCAAGAATCACAGAAGCCGAAATCGTCTTCTTCAATTTTTTGCAGTGTTTTTTCGATTTTTTTGATCAGCTTACGTTCTCTATCGCGAGCACGAAGTTCGAGGCTGAACTCTTCTTCTTGTGCTGCACGGTCAACAGGATCGGGAAAGTTTGCGGCTTCGTCCTGCATGTGGCTAAGAGTACGGTCGACCTCTTCACGCAACTGATTGCGCCAAGCTTCAAGAATTGTCTTGAAGTGACCCAGTTGCTTAGCGTTCATATACTCCTCACCCGGCTTTTCCTGGTAAGGATTTACACCTGCGATAGCGAGTACGCCAAGTTTTTTGGTGCCTTCAGGCATAACGCATCTCCTGTAATCATTTGCGTTTGTAGGGCGTCCTTAAGAACGGCCGCTATCTATAGCAGAATCTTCACATCGAGGCAAACTTTTCATTCTGCTTTGATTGAATTTTTTGACTATGTTCGCTAATTCAAATGAAATTAAATTTAACTCAGCCTTAACATCATACTCGTACATCGCAGGCTTGGGCTAGGTGAATCTCAGTCGGGGACATTTCACAGCGATAGGCTAGCACTTCAACGCCGGCTAACACAGCCATTTTCAGTAACTTAGCATATTCATGGTCGATATGTGCTGCGGGGGCAACACTGAATATTTCACTGTGCTGCACCACAAATAGCAATACGGCTCTGTGGCCTTGACTCACCATGTGCATCAATTCACGTAAATGTTTTTGACCGCGTAGGCTCACAGTATCGGGAAAATAACCTTGGTCATCTTCGAGCAAAGTACAACTTTTGACTTCTATATAACAGGCGGGTTTTTGAGCACCCTGTAGCAGGATATCGATGCGACTATTTTCATCACCGTATTTAACTTCACGGCTGAGGCTGTCATAACCCGTGAGCTCCTTGATGATACTTTTATTGATGGCTTCTTCGGCTAAGGTGTTCGCCTGACCCGAGTTGATACCGATTAAGCCTGCATCTGGCGTGGTCATCAGTTCCCACGTATGGGCATATTTACGTTTAGGGTTATCAGAGGTAGAAAACCACACTGTTTCACCGGGATACAGACAATTACGCATAGAACCGGTATTGGGGCAATGAAGGGTGATCTCACTGCCATCGCTTAGCTGCACATCGGCCAGAAAACGCTTATAGCGGCGCAATAAAATGCCCTGTTGTAGTGGCGGTGTAAATTCCATAGGTATACCTATCTCGGCTGTTCTAGGTCGCAAAGCCTAGCAAATTTCGCAAATGTTTACAGATTTTACCTGAGTAACTTCAGCCAATCGCTTTGCGTCATCGCCTGCTAGCAGTAAACTGCCGCCATAAAGTTTGTTCTGATTGCTGATTGATTGTTCTGATTGATTATTCTAAAACGAATCGAAAAATAAGGATCCCTAATGAGTGAACTAAAAGTAACTGAATTGATGAAAGTGCAATTAACCAAAGAAGCACCCGCCGCGCACTGGGGCAAGGCTGATGTGACTTATACTGCCGACGGTGCGCAAATTCATTTAGCGGGTGGCGATGAGCTGCGTCAAATTCAAATGGCGGCCCGTAAACTGCGCAATCAAGGTATTAGCTGTGTGGAATTAGCTGGGCAGTTTTGGGACCTCAATAGCCAGTGGGTGTTTGCCCAAGGTTTCGCGACGGCAAAACCAGGCTATCAAATCCATTGGTGTGGTGATGAGTCTGTGCAAGCAGAATTGCAACGTCGACTCGATGTGGCAACCTTTGCCCGTCAACTGATCAACGATACGCCTGAAAACCTGTCGCCAGTGAAGCTTGCCCAGCAAGCGGCAAAATGGTTGGCTGACGTTGGTGGCGACAAGGTAAGTTATCGGATTATCGAAGGCGAAGCGCTGCTTGAAGAGCAGTGGATTGGTATCCATGCCGTCGGTCGCGGCAGTGAGCGTCCACCAGCAATGTTAGAGTTAGACTTCAACCCATTAGCCGCCGATGCACCCGTGTCTGTGGCGCTTGTGGGTAAAGGGATTACCTTTGATTCTGGCGGCTACAGCATCAAGGCTTCTGAAGGCATGTTAGGCATGAAATGCGATATGGGCGGCGCGGCGACTGTGACTGCAGCACTTGGTTTAGCGATCAAATCTGGCCTCAACAAACGCGTTAAACTCTTCTTATGTTGTGCTGAAAACTTGATCAGCGGTCGCGCCTATAAGTTAGGTGACATTCTGACCTACAAAAATGGTGTAACAGTTGAAGTGGTGAACACCGATGCGGAAGGGCGCTTAGTGTTGGCCGATGGCCTACAAGCTGCATCTGCTACAGGCGCACCTTTTATTATCGATGCAGCGACCCTTACAGGCGCCGCTGTAATGGCGGTGGGTTCTAACTACAACGCGATTTTCTCGCCACAGGCGGATGTGTTGCAACTGGCCCAGCAAAAAGCCACTAGCGTTGCCGAGCGCGTATGGCCGCTGCCGCTGGATCCTTGGCACAAAGAAATGTGTCCATCTGCCTATGCTGACACCGCCAACAGCCGCGCAATGAAAGGCGGTGGTGCAGGTGGTGCTTCTAATGCTGCTGGTTTCTTATGGCGTTTCGTGTCACCCGAAGCTAAATGGTTACACGTTGATTTAGCAGGCGCTTTTGAAGATTCAGCTTCTGCCATGTGGGGCGCGGGTGCAACGACCCATGGCGTATTGACTATTAGTGAATTGATTAAAGGCTAAGCCTAGCTAGTGAATTGGTTAAAGGCTAAGCCTAGCGCTAAGACTAAATCAGATATGTTAGCTAAAGATCCATTAAGGTTCTGTAGCTTTGATTAAACCGCCTAAGGGCGGTTTTTTATTGGTTGAAAGATGAGATCACTCGTTTACTTGGCGTTTTAGCGGCTTCATGGCATGTTATGGCTGAGCATTTTTAATCGGGAAACATGATGATAACTATACGAAAAGCAACGAAAGCGGATGCTCAGGCCTGCTGGGATATCCGCAATGCGGCTATCAATAAGGGCTGCGCTGGATTTTATGATGCGGGCGATCTGGTGATTTGGACCGAGGGCGAACTGACCGAGCAATTTAGCCGTATCGTCGATGCACATTTTTATGTGGCAGAGTTGTCCTCTGACGAGTCGCAGCTTAAGACTGTGGTCGGCACTGCCATGTTGGATGAACCCTATGCCCAGTTAGAAGCCTTGTTTGTTTTCCCCGATGCTATGGGGTTAGGTGTCGGCAAGGTATTGCTACAATTTATTGAAACTATGGCTTTTAATCAGGGGATTGCCCAGCTCAGATTAGAATCAACTTTAAATGCGGTGGATTTCTATCGTCACTGTGGTTTTGGTGGTGAGGGTTTAGAGGAGGAATCTATCTACTGTTCGCCCAGAGGAATAGCCTTAGAGTGCATGGTGATGTATAAAAATCTAGGACGGTCTTTGGTCTGCTAGGGCGTTGCTTCGCAACTGCTAGAACGTCGCGTCGCGTTGCGGCTACGGATAACGGCATGCAGCAAACTGCTACAGAACGTCACTTTGTGACTCACGATTTACGGAACAGGCTTTGCCCTTTCGGTAAGTGCAGCGTTCTATGAGTGAGTTTACGAACGTTCTGTTTTCCTAGAATCTAAAGCCTAGAACCTATTTTCTGAGAGGTTGCTGACATACTCAATGGAATCAAGAGATCAAGTATGAATGTGGAATGAACTCTGAAGATTTAGAGTTTAAGATAAGGTTGCTGGCATATTCGAGGGAATCAACAGATCAAGCATAGATGTGGAATTTATTCTTCATATAAGGTTGCTGACATACTCAAGGAAATCAACAGATCAAGTATGGATGTGGAATTAACTCTGAAGATTTAGAGTTTAAGATAAGGTTGCTGACATACTTAAGGTAATCAATATATCAAGCATGGATGCGGAATTAACTTATATAGTTTCGTTAAAAAGGTTGCTGACATATTCGAGGGAATCAACAGATCAATCATAGATGTGGAATTCATTCTTCATAAAAGGTTGCTGACATACTCAAGGGAATCAAGAGATCAAGCATGGATGCGGAATTAACTTATATAGTTTCGTTAAAAAGGTTGCTGACATACTCAAGGAAATCAACAGATCAAGATGGGGGAATTAACTCCCAAGAGTATGCCAACTATCGTTCTTTCGCCTGAAATCCCGATGCCGACAAGATTAGCGCTAGTGGCTTAAATAAAACTTAATCCATTGCAAAAAAAGACTTTATTTCCTTAACCTTTAGTCAAAATTGCCCACAAATCCTCAAGGTTTCAGTTCGCTTCTGGGGTATTAAGTTGCTGACGTTTTTCCATCAAATCTTTAATCAAAGGCGTGAGGATCAGCTCCATCGCCAGCGACATTTTGCCGCCGGGGACGACGAGTGTGTTGACCCGTGACATAAATGAACCTTGGATCATATTGAGGTAATAGGGGAAGTCGACATTATTGATACCGCGGAAGCGGATCACCACAAAGCTCTCATCTAAGCTCGGAATATCTTTGGCACTAAATGGGTTAGAGGTATCGACCGTCGGTACTCGCTGAAAGTTAATGTGAGTGCGGGAGAACTGTGGCGTCATGTGCTTAATATAGTCGTCCATACTGCGCACAATCGAGCCCATGACTTTTTCACGGCTGTGGCCACGCTCCGAAGTATCGCGGATAATTTTTTGGATCCACTCTAAGTTGACTATGGGCACCATGCCGATTAGCAAGTCCACATGCTGGGCGACATTGGCATCACCAGTAACTACGCCGCCATGTAAGCCTTCGTAGTAGAGCATATCGGTATTTTCAGGTAGTGGTCGCCATTGGGTAAAAGTGCCAGGCATCTGGTTAAAAGGCACTGCCTCATCGAAGGTGTGTAAATAGCTGCGGGTCTCACCTTGGCCTGTGGTGCTGTAATCGCGAAAACATTGCTCTAAACGAGCAAAGTTATTAGCCTCTGGGCCAAAATAGCTAAGATTGCGGTTTTCAGCTTGGGATTTGCGGATCATGACTTCCATTTCGGCGCGGGTAAAATGATGAAAACTGTCGCCTTCGACAAAGGCGGCGTTGATCCCGAGTTGGCGAAAAATATGGCTAAAGGCAGTCGTGGTGGTGGTGGTTCCCGCGCCTGATGAGCCTGTAACTGCAATAATGGGATGTTTTGCTGACATTTTTTCTACCTAGCTAGGAACCAAAAGAGCCGCTTATGGGGAAGCGATAAAAATGCGAGTACTATTTATACGGTACAGAGGTAGGACTGGTCAATCTTGCTGCTGTGCTATTTGTTCCGCTGAACGTATGGCGAAGGATTCATCGTCTTCACTGTACTCTAATTTCAGCTTACCTTGCTTAAGTGCTTGTTGACATTGGACTATCGCCTGAGCAAGCTCCTGTTCATCGAGACTGGCAAAGCTGCCATCCTCCACTTGACCGAAGAGATATTCGCGGATCACATTGGCGAGCGTTTCCTTGGGGAGTTGTAACAGGGTTTCATAGGGAATGAGCATCGGTGCTTCCTTGGGGAATATTGTCGCTGTTGATGGGGTCTACGCTAAGTTTGCCAACACTTTGATCGCCGAGTAAAAAGTGTAAAATCCGTCGCTCAAGATAAAAGCGCGGTTTCCAAGGTGTACCGCCCTCGATAAAGCCAACATGACCGCCATAGGGATGCAGTTCGTATTCTACATAACCCGATAATTGGTTTGTCTGGGGGATCACTTCATCGGTCATAAAGGGATCGTCCTTGGCATGGATGATAAGCGTCGGTTTAGTAATGCGGCTGACAAAGGGTAAGCCACTGGCACGCGTATAGTAATCGTCGACGCCGTCAAAGCCGTGTAATGGCGCTGTGACTTTATCGTCAAAATCATAGAAGGTATTTAAACGGTCGACCTGCAACTGGCTTAGCGGCATAGAGATGGCTAAGTCGGGATCATTCAGTTTATGGCTTATCTTCTGTTGCAACTGTTTGATTAAATAACTTTGATACACCTTTGAAAAGCCATTTTCCAAGCGTTTAGCACAGGCTGACAATTGCAGCGGTGCAGAGACAACCACAGCGCGGGCTAATAAACTATCATCCTGATATTCGCCTTGATACTTAGTCAGCACATTGCCGCCTAAACTGTAACCTACGGCTAATAAGGGCGATTGCGGATACGCGCTTTTCAGTGTCGATAGACTAAACTGTAAATCGTCCGTATCGCCACTGTGATAACTGCGGGCGAGGCGATTGGCCTCACCCGAACAACTTCTGTGATGATGCACGACGGCAGCGAGTTGCTGTTCCTTACAGGCTTGCAGTATCCGCCGCGCATAATGGGATTGAGCACTTCCTTCTAAGCCGTGGATGATCACCACGATCGGTTTGCCAGACTGTGGAACATCCTGCCAATCTAAATCGATAAAATCGCCATCGGGTAACTCTAAGCGCTGCCGCTGTAATGCTGGTTTGGCCACTTTAGTGAATACGGGTAAAATCGTTTGTATATGGGGGCTCTTGGCCCACCAAGGTGGCATAAAGGAATTTGGCATAGATGTTTATCTTGGTATCGGCTATTGCTGAAAATTAAAACGTGTGTTTAATTTATACCCAAACCAACTCAAAATGCTGAAATTCGTATTTTGAGGTCGCTTGGGTATAAACTCGCGGCCATTGTAGCACAATTGTTTTTTATGCTGATATTTAGGCCGACATTTAGGTTGATAATTAGGAGATAGAGATGAAGCGACGAACCTTTATAATGGGCGCGTTTGCCGGTACGGCGGCGTTAGCCTTAGGGGTTAATCTCTATTCTCCTGAGTTTAGTTTGCCCGAGGATAGCGAAGGCAAAGATTATCGTTTGTTGTTTAGCGTGCTTTTGCCTGTGATGCTCGACGGCGCCTTGCCTGATGTGGCCATTCATAAGTTAGCGGCACAAAACCGCACTTTAGATGCCGTCAAACAGTCGATTGCTGTGTTACCCGATGAGCAGCAGACCGAGTTATTTGAGCTGCTCGATATGCTCGAAAATCGTCTTGGTTTACTGGTACTCACTTCGAGTATGACACCGCTATTGATGCGCTCTCCCGCCGAGTTAACTGATATGTTAGAAACCTGGCGCCACAGTTATTTTGCTTTGTTACAAACGGCTTATCTCGGATTGCGGGAATTAGTGATGGCAAGTTACTACGCTTGTCCTGAGCACTGGAGCCGCCTGCATTATGCCAAGCCTGAGCTGTTCAAATAGCGAGTCCATTTTTAACCTAATTAAACGCCGAATAATAAGCATCTTACCCGCGACAGTGGAGCACTCAAGTTGGCAATCATAGATCCTATAGTGAATGGTTTAAACTCTGGTTGGTTGCACACTGATGCGAGCCAATTGCAAGAAAACCAGCAGTTTGAAGCCGATGTGATTATTGTCGGCACGGGTGCTGGCGGCGGTGTGGCGGCCGAAATCCTCACCCAAGCAGGGCTAAGCGTGATCATGATTGAGGCGGGGCCGCTAAAATCCTCCAGCGATTTTAATATGGAAGAGCGGGTCGCTTATCCCAACTTGTATCAACAAGCCGCGGCGATGAAAACCGCCGATAAGGCGATTGGAATTTTTCAAGGCCGCGCAGTCGGTGGCTCAACCACAGTTAACTGGACCACTTCAATCCGCACTCCGACCGAGGCGTTAGCCTTTTGGGCGCAACATAAATCGGTTGTTGGGCTTAATCGCGAGAGTTTAGATCCTTGGTTTGAGCAAATGGAACAACGGCTCAACATTCATGAATGGAATTATGAGCCTAATCGCAATAATGCCGCCCTGAAGCAAGGTTGTATCAATCTTGGCTGGGAATACACAGTCATTAAACGCAATGTGGCGGGTTGTTGGAATACCGGCTATTGCGGCATGGGTTGTCCGGTCAATGCGAAGCAATCTATGTTAGTCACCACGATTCCCGCGGCACTTGAGAAAGGCGCGCAGCTGATCAGTCGCGCTAAAGTGACTAAGATTGAGCACCATAATGGTCAAGTGTTTGCGTTAAAGGCGCAGGCGCTGGATGTGAATTTACGACCCACTAACGTTGAGCTGTTATTTAAGGCTAAACATTATATTTTGAGTGCGGGTGCTATCCATACTCCGACGATTTTGATGCGTTCGCAAGTGCCCGATCCCTACCAACTTTTGGGTAAAAGCACCTTTTTACATCCTACTTTGTTATCCGGCGGCGTATTTGCCGATTCGATCAATGGCCATAGCGGTGCGCCGCAATCTATCTATTCCGATGAATTTGTGTGGAACAATGGCGCCGATGGTGAGCTGGGTTATAAACTTGAAGTGCCGCCGGTGCATCCGATTTTAATTGCCTCTAAAACCTTAGGTTATGGTACGAGCCATGCTGAGTTAATGTCACAATTCAATCAGTTACAAGTAACTATCGCTTTGATCCGCGATGGCTATCATCCCGACAGTCAAGGCGGTGAAGTACACTTAACGGATAAGGGCTTTGCTTTAGATTATCCGTTGACCGATGCCTTTTGGCGGGCCGCGAGACGCGCTTTTGCCAGTATGGCGGAGTTACAATTCTCGGCGGGCGCCTTAAAAGTGTTGCCGATCAGCGATGGTATGCCTTACTTATCTTCGTGGAAAGACGCCAAAGAGAGCATTGCGCAGATGTCACTCGCGCCACTGCGCACTATCGTCGCATCGGCGCACGTAATGGGTGGTTGTCCCTTCGGCGAAGATGAAAAGCTTTCTATGGTCAACAGTTATGGTCAGTCGCACTATTTAGAGAATTTATCTGTAATGGATGGGTCTATCTTCCCGACCAGCCTTGGCGCTAACCCGCAGCTATCGATTTATGGCATCACGGCGCGTAATGCCACCGCACTCGCACAGAAGCTCACTGACGGTAAAGCCTGATGTTATCTTATCAAAATGCAGCTTAGCTTGATAAAGCTTGATGGGGTGTGAATGTCTGAAAACATATTACGGGAAGGTGGTTGCTTATGCGGCGCGATTCGTTATCAGATTGAAGGTGAACCCTTTGATGCGGATTATTGCCACTGCCGTTCATGCCAAAAAAGCACGGGATCTGCATTTGGGGCTTGGATGGATTTCAAAACAGGCCAAGTTAGATGGTTGAAAGGTCTGGTAACTGAGTTCGCATCGTCCGAGCTTATTCGCCGTGGATTTTGTGACAAGTGCGGTACATCGTTAACTTACCGACATACTCAATATCCTGATTATTCGACCTTGAGCATAGCGAGTCTGGACGATGCTAATCAAGTTCAGCCTAAGTACCATATTTATACTGAGAGTCAGCTGAACTGGTTGGTGATCGAGGATGACTGTGAACGCTATCCGCAAGGCCGCAGCTGTTAGCGGCTCAGATGATCATAGCGTTAATTTGATTGAGTTTGAGCTAACATGGTTGAGCTTGTTTTAACTTGATTAACTTAGATCAGGGCGCAATGAGGCCGATTTCGTTGGCGTCAATGTCACAGAGTCCAAACAGGCTTAAGTAGCTCACTAGATTCGTCGTTTGGCCGCTTGGGCTGAGTTCATTGAGTTTATTTAAGATGGTTCGCTGCGCTTTACGTTCCATCATTAGCTCAACGGCGAGCATCTGCTGATACTCTTGCTCATTCAGGCTGGACTTAGCGAGTTTACGTAATTTGCGGTATGGCATGAGAAATCTTTCATCCCATTCACCCACAGCATTCATCAGCGTTTGCCATTGGTCCGTGCTGTATTGCTGCGGCCCAGACACATCCATAGTGATATCTAAATATTGTGCCAATAGCAGTAGATTGACGTTCACTTGACAGCTATTTTGCAATTCGAGACAGAGCGCTTTGTTTTGCGCATAACTCATATCACACCATTGCCAGAGTTGACTGTCGAACTGGGTTAAAACCGCCATACTATTTCCTTGTATTGCCGCTGCTACTGACTTTTATGTAAAAGAACGCTGGAGTTATTGTTGCTCCATGACCTCTTGCTCCATTGCATCTATCTCTTCTTGCAACTCGAGCCATTGCATTTCACTGTCTTCTAAGGTTTGCGTCAAGCTCGTTCGCTCGGTTAATACCGAGGTTAGCTTGGCTTTGTTATCTTGATCATACAATTCGCTATCGGCCAGCAAGTGTTCAAGCTCGGCGAGGCGTTCGCTCAGCTTTTGTTGCTCGGTTTCTAACTTAGTTTGTTTGCGCTTGAGCGGCGATACCTTTTGGCGGATCTCGGCCTCGAGGCGTTTTTGTTGTTTTTTATCGGCGGCAGGTTTGATCTCGTCGCTGGTGCTGTTTTGATTCGAGTTGGCTTTCGCCGCATCGAGCAACCATTGGTGATAATCGTCTAAGTCACCATCAAAAGCGCGCACTTCACCTTGATCGACCAGATAATAATCACTACAGGTTAATCGCAGTAAATGCCTATCATGCGAGACGACAACCATAGCGCCTTCAAAGGTTTGCAATGCCATTGTCAGAGCGTGGCGCATCTCTAAGTCTAAATGGTTGGTGGGTTCATCGAGCAGCAATAGGTTAGGGCGTTGCCAAACTAATAGCGCCAACACTAAACGGGCTTTCTCGCCGCCAGAAAAGGGTCGTACAGGTGAGAGCGCCATATCGCCATTAAAGCCAAAACCGCCTAAGAAGTTACGCAACTCTTGCTCTCTGGCATTGGGCGCCAGACGCACTAAATGCTGCATCGGCGTATCGTCGAGGCGCAAAAATTCGATTTGATGCTGGGCAAAGTAACCGATATTGACGCCAGGGTTAGGTTCATACAAACCTGTCATTGGCGATAATTGACCCGATAACAGTTTGATGAGCGTCGACTTACCCGCGCCGTTACGGCCGAGTAAACCAATGCGCGCACCCGGTACTAAGTTTAAATGCACCTTGCTCAGGATTGGCTTATCGCTATAACCGATCGCGACTTGCTCCATTTTAATCAGTGGATTGGGCAGGGCTTCTGGAGCCCGAAACTCCATATAAAAGGGGCTATCGGCTTGAGACGGCAACAACTCAGTCATGCGCTCTAGTGCCTTTAAGCGGCTCTGCGCTTGTTTGGCTTTACTTGCCTTGTAACGGAAACGGTCAACGAAGGACTGCATGTGTGCACGTTCTTTTTGTTGGCGTTCAAAGGCAACCTGTTGTTGCGACATACGTTCGGCACGAATGCGCTCAAAGGCACTGTAATTGCCTTTGTAGAAATTGAGTTTTTGATTTTCAACGTGGACGATTTCATCAACGATTTCATCGATAAAGTCCCTATCATGGCTGATTAAAATCAGCGTGCCTTGATAGGACTTAATCCAACCTTCGAGCCAGTACATGGTATCTAAGTCTAAGTGGTTGGTTGGTTCGTCGAGGAGCAATAAGTCAGAGCGGCACAGTAGCGCTTGGGCTAAGTTGAGGCGCATACGCCAACCACCCGAAAAGCTTTTCACTGGATTGCTTTGCTCGGCTTCACTAAAGCCCAGACCCGCTAACAATGAACCCGCGCGCGAATGAATCGCATAACCACCGATAGCGTCGATTTTGCCGTGTAAGAGTGCGATGGCATTGCCGTCGTTATCTTCTTGGGCCTTGTGTAATAGGGCTTCTAATTGACGATATTCGCTATCGCCATCGATCACATATTCCAGTGCCGAGACGTCGAGCGCAGGGGTTTCTTGGGCCACAGTGGCAATTTGCCAGCCAGAAGGCAGACTAAATTCACCTTTATCTAGGCTTAAGTGACCTAAAATTAATGCGAGCAGTGAGGATTTGCCTGTGCCGTTAGCACCGACTAAACCGACCTTATGGCCGGGATAAATCGTGAGAGAGGTCTCATCTAGCAGGGTTTTGCTGCCACGGATTAATTGCGCTTGGTTGATGCTGATCATTGACTACAACTTGGTTAGAACGTAAATTCGTCAGGGCACAGATAATAGCGTACAACCCCGTATCAAACCACAGCCTGACCCGATAACTCGGACAATTATTCGACTTTTCAGGATGATCTTTAGCGAATCGCATCACATCGGCTTAAGGCCTCATACTTTCAGGTAACACTGGCATTCAATCATCAGTGTGGCAAAATAGCGCCAATTTCTTCGGCCGAGTCCCTTGGCCCTGCTATCTGGTCCTTTATCTATTATGACAAACACTAAAATCAAAAAGCGTTTCGTAGCCGGTGCTAAGTGCCCCAAATGCAGCGCCAAAGACAGCATTTTACTCTACAAAGAAAACGGCATCGAAACCGTTGAATGCACAGAGTGTGATTACCGTGAACAGCAAACCGATGAAAAGGTGACAGAAAAAGCCACCGGCGCAGTGATCGGCGTGTTTAAACCGGATTAGGTTGAAGATTCAATTCAATTGGATTGCTTCGGCTGAGGACGCCTGTCCTATACCTTATTTTTCCGTTTGTAGCTTTGCGAGTAAAAGGTGCGCAAATCATTAACCACTCGCAATTAGCTCAAGTTCATTGAAACGGTCTGAGTCAGATATCAGAAATGGTAGCCTAAGCATTGGGTACGGTTATGACCGCTTACCTTAAACATCACAACACTTTTACCATAAAGAATTTACTGCCGGTTTCTGGATAGGCTTGTTGTATCCATTGCACGCGATAGTCGTGGCGCTCATAAAAAGGCTTAGCTTGAAAATCTAAGGTATCGAGTAGGGCAAATTGGCAGCCGCGTTCTTTTGCTTGGTTTTCTGCGGCTAACAATAAGTGCGTGCCGATACTTTGGTGTCTTAAAGAATCATCGACCCACAGATAATCGATTAACAACCAATTGCCGAAGGTTTTACCGCTGATCCCTGCTAACAGTTTACCTTCGGAGTCCTGTAGTTTGAGTCCGAGATTTTTACGGCTAAGCCCCTGCCATTGGACTTGGTTGAACTCGACAATTTTTTGTTTTACAGCGTCGGCGAACTCGGTTGATTCATCATTAATTAAGCTTAAATTCATCGTCACTTCTCGTTTGATTTTTTATGATGTTAGCTCTGACTATCTAGGCTGATAGGCATTGGTATGCCGTCAAGGATTAGGGTAAACTAGCGCCTTTGTCACTGGCCATAAGTATCGTAATGGAAACTTTTTACAGTCTATATCCTGCGGTTAAACATCTGCATTTTACCTTTATCGCGTTGAGCGTGTTACTGCTTACCGTTCGCTTTGTCCTGCATCTGCGCCAATCGGCTCTGATGGAGAAGAAGCTGCTCAAGATAGCGCCCCATGTTATCGACACTTTCCTGCTGCTGTCGGGCTTAACTTTGTGTTTTATGATCCAGCAATTTCCTTTTGTTGATCCTTGGATGACCGAAAAAATCGGTGCTGTAGTTGCTTACATTGTCCTAGGCGCCATTGCCATAAAAGCAAACAGAAACAAATTGTTCAAAGTGTTTGCTTACTTAGGCGCGATAGGTTGGTTGGTTTATGCTGCTAAATTGGCTCATTTTAAACAAGCGGTATTATTGGGTTAATGGGTAACTACACTCTGCAAGATGGCATTTCATTGCCCGAGTCGGCATTGGATGTAGGTGCGCACCTTGGATTTTCTAAACTTGAAGCCGCTAAATGGGCTTGGTTTGAAATGGCGGGAGCCGTATTAAGTCATTACTTGGTTGATCAACAACAGCGTTTTAATGCGCTGTTGCATTGGTTTTACGAGGATTTAGTTTTTTGTGTTCGTGAGAACTACTTCAGTACAGAGGCGGCAGATTTAGGTACTTGCTTAATTAGTCGCCAAGGTAATAGTACAACGCTGGCGACGGTATTGATGTTGCTGGCGAAGCAGTTAGATCTTGAACTCGACCCCATATTGCTACCTGGCAATACGGTGCTGCGTTGTAAGATTGGCGGTGAAGTGAGTTATTTGGATCCTTTAACAGGCAAGGAACTCACCCGTCACCAGTTGCACGTGTTAGTGCGCGGCGAGTTAGGTAATGCTGCTGAGCTTAAGGCAAGTTACTTAAAGCCTGCAACGGTAAAAAAACTGCTGACGCGTATGCTGCATGAGCTTAAGGCGGGTTGCATAGTGTCGCATCAATTTGAGGCAGCGATGGAGTGTTGCAGCCTGCTGTTGCAATGGCATGTTGACGATGTGCATTTGAATCGTGAGCGGGCGTTTATTGCACAGCAGTTGGGTTGTATTAATGTGGCCGCCGCCGATCTGCAGCATTTTGTTGATAATAGTCCTCACGATCCCGTGATCGAGATAGTGAAGATGCAGCTCAAAGAATTAAACGAACACGCCGAGGTTTATCACTAAAGCAGAGCCTTTCGGGGCTCTTCTTATTTATTCAACTTTTATTAACGAATTCAATCCGCAAAAATAATAACACTGGGCAGATGGAAGTTTGACCCAGGGACTTAAAAGTTAAGTCTCTAATAAAAATAATAACTGTATCGACAGGGAGAAATTAGCATGACAAGCACGGCTTTAGTGACGAACGATGCCACGGCGTTAGGAATACTCGCGACAATTCTAGGTTTTGTATTTTATACCAGTAGCAGTAGTCATCCTTTTTGGCAGAAGTTTTATCGTTTTATTCCCGCCCTTTTATTGTGCTATTTCTTGCCATCGTTATTGAATACCTTTGGGGTAATCGATGGTAATACCTCACAACTGTATTTTGTGGCATCCCGTTATTTGCTGCCAGCTTGTTTAGTCTTATTGATTTTAAGCGTTGATTTAAAAGCTATTTTAAGTTTAGGGCCGAAAGCTTTGATCATGTTTTTAACTGGCACTGTCGGTATCGTTATCGGCGGCCCTATCGCCTTGTTGCTGGTGTCGGTTATTGAACCTTCTTTAATTGGGGTCGATGGCCCCGATGCGGTATGGCGTGGTATGACGACCTTAGCGGGGAGCTGGATTGGTGGCGGTGCAAACCAAGCTGCAATGAAAGAAATTTATGATGTGGGCGGTAATATTTTCTCTGTGATGGTGACAGTCGATGTGATAGTCGCCAATATTTGGATGGCAGTGCTGCTGTTTCTTGCCTCAAAAGCGAAAGAGATCGATGCTAAAACCGGTGCGGATACTTCTGCAATTGAAGCGTTAAAAGATAAAGTTGAAAAGTATCACGCTGAAAATGCACGCATTCCTAATCTGCGCGATCTTATGCTGATTGTCGCTGTAGGCTTTGGTATCACAGGTATTGCTCATATCGCCGCTGATTTTCTGGGGCCATTTTTTGAAGTGAACTATCCTTGGACCGCAGATTACAGTTTAACCTCTAAATTCTTCTGGTTAGTGGTGATAGTCACAACGATTGGTTTGGCGATGTCATTCAGCCCAGTGCGTCATTTAGAGGCGGCGGGGGCATCAAAAGTGGCTTCAGCCTTCCTTTACATCTTAGTTGCGACCATTGGTCTACATATGGATGTGAGTAAGGTGCTCGATACGCCATTGTACTTTTTAATTGGTATTGTGTGGATGATAGTCCACGCAAGCTTTATGTTATTGGTGGCTAAGCTGATTAAAGCCCCGTTATTTTATATGGCCGTAGGCAGCCAAGCGAATGTGGGTGGCGCTGCGTCAGCCCCTGTAGTTGCGGCGGCATTTCACCCCGCTTTAGCACCCGTGGGCGTACTGTTAGCCGTATTAGGTTATGCGTTAGGAACCTATATGGCATGGATTTGTGGTCAAATTTTACAGTTAGTTGCGGTATAACCGCCTTAGCTCCTATTCACCGCTGGGAAAGGTTCCAGCATTTTAGAGAGAAGTTGCGATGAGTAATAAAATCATAAATCTAGGTTCAATCGAGATTGCCAACGATAAACCTTTCGTGTTGTTTGGTGGCATGAACGTGCTTGAGTCTCGCGATCTCGCTATGTCGATTGCTGAAACCTACGCCGAAGTGACTCAAAAGCTGGGGATCCCTTATATATTTAAGGCGTCTTTTGATAAGGCGAATCGTTCTTCGATTAACTCTTACCGCGGTCCAGGTATGGAGGAAGGCTTAAAGATTTTTGAAGAGATTAAAAAGACCTTTAATTTACCTTTGATCACCGATGTGCATGAAGTGCATCAGTGTGCGCCAGTGGCAGAAGTAGTTGATATTATTCAGTTACCTGCATTTCTAGCCCGCCAGACAGATTTGGTTGTCGCGATGGCAAAAACTGGCGCTATCATCAATGTGAAAAAGCCACAGTTTTTAGCACCACATGAAATGCGCCATATCATCACTAAGTTTAACGAAGCGGGTAATGACGAGATCATCCTGTGTGAACGTGGTTCAAGCTTTGGATATAACAACTTAGTCGTTGATATGTTGGGTATGGACGAGATGAAGCAATCTGGCTATCCGGTGATTTTCGATGCGACCCATGCGCTGCAACGCCCTGGTGGTCGTGCAGATTCAGCGGGTGGACGTCGCGCACAGGCAACCGAGTTAGCGCGCAGTGGTATGGCGCTGGGTTTAGCGGGTCTATTTATTGAGGCGCACCCCGATCCTGATAACGCTAAGTGTGATGGCCCATGTGCGCTGCCTTTACATCAGTTAGAAAATTATCTGAAGCAAATGAAAGCGATCGACGATTTGGTGAAATCCTTCGAGCCAATCGATACCAGTAAGTAATCGCAAGCTAAGACTTAATGAATTAGTGACTTAATCCTAAAGCCTCGACTCGTTCGGGGCTTTTGTTTTTCAGTCGAGGAATGTGATTGGTATAGCTCTGTAGCTATCTGAAACATTAATGTTTTATGATGGGCTTTGCCTAACAATCTTGTTTTTATAGCCGACCAGATTCTTTACGGAATACCTTTATGTGGATCTTACTCACTTTGCTGGCGGCATTTATGCAGGCTTGGCGTAATGCGTTTCAAAGCCAGCTGAGTAAAGAAGTGAGTGTTGCGGGCGTGACCTTAGCGCGTTTTATTTGGGCTGGGCCGATTGCCGCCGTGTATCTGGCGAGCTTATATCTTTGGCAGGATGTCGGAATCCCCGATTTTAGCGACCGTTTTATCGGTTTTATTCTCGGAGCATCGGCGATGCAAATCCTCGCGACGGGCTTGATGGTGAAATTGTTCAAGCAACAGAACTTTGCCGTTGGTGCTGGGCTAGCCAAGAGTGAAGCCGTGGTCGCGGCGATCTTAGGCACAGTGTTTTTTGGGACGCATTTATCCCTTTTAGGTTGGTCGGGAGTGTTGTTGGGTGGTGTGGCAATTTTTCTCATGAGTGCCAAGCAAGGCCTGCGAAGTCTGTCGCTCAATACGGTATTGATTGGTTTGGCTTGCGGTACTTCGTTTGCGCTGACATCGCTTTGGGTACGAGAAGCGAGTTTATGTTTGAATGTGGGTTTCCCCCATAGCGCTGCTTGGGTGTTGCTATTCGTGATTAGTCTACAGACCTTAGTGTTAGTCAGTTATTTGTTGCTTAAGGATAAATCCACACTGGCCGCGTTATGGCAGCGACCTAAGCTAACCTTACTCACCAGTACTGCCAGTTGTTTAGGTTCTATCGGTTGGTTTAGTGCTATGTCGTTGCAGGCTGTGCCCTATGTTAAAACCTTAGGTCAAGTTGAAGTTTTCTTTATGATCTTGATTGCCACCTTTTGGCTGAAGGAAAAAGTAAAGATAAAAGATATGCTAGGGTTAGTCTTGATCGCTATCGCCGCTATTTTGGTGATGTGGGAATAGACTAAATTAATAGAAGGTATGCTGGTTTTTTAGACTAAAATAGAACTCGATTCAGTGTGTTTATATCAAGCAAACATTCGCTGAGATACAAATATACACACGTCTTGCTCCATAGATTTTGATACCATTTTTAACCGAGCGCAGTGCGAGTTAAGGATATATGCGAAAAAAGTTAGCAAAATTAAATCTGCCATTATGGCAATGGCTGGCAGTCATATTGTTTCCTATTGGGGTTGCTGCTGTCGCAAGTTATCTCTCTGCACAGTATTTTGTTGAAGATAAAGTCAAAGGAGTGGGGGCTATTTATGTGAGTCATATTGATACTTTGGTGTCCCATGCTAATGAAATCAGCCATTATGCATTGGCATTGAAGGATTCTGAGTGTCAAGAGTTATACAACTATATGTTGTTCCAACCTTACTTTCGTTCGGCTTTAATATTTGATTCACAACGCGTTTATTGCTCATCTAAAACCGGTGATATTGATATTCCCCTGAGCATTGTTAGTGTTACCGAAAATCTTGAAATATCTAATCAGTTTATTATTGCGGGCACGCCTTTTATGCCTGAGGTGCCCGCGATAGTGTCATCTAAATGGGATCCTAAATCTAAACACGGCGCCGCTGTGATTATTGAAGGGAAATATTTAGTAGATTCCTTTGTACAGCCCGATGTGTTTCCCAGCGCAGTTATCAATGTCGCTTTATCCATCAATGGAAAAACGATTCCAGAGTCACTCGGATTTATAAAAAATGAGGTAATGACTTTAGATTCTGAGGATCATCGTTTTTCGGTGTTACTAGAAATGTCACCTGCTTTTTTTAGGCATTTTTTTTGGATATTTTTTGCCATCTCATTACCCTTTAGCATTATTTTGATTACGGGTTCTATCTTGTTTGTGCTCTATTCACGGTTATCTCGTCACTCCCTTGCTGATGATATTCGTAGCGGGATAGAGAACGAAGAGTTCTTTTTGGTTTATCAACCTGTGATCTGTGCTGAGGACGGCAAGGCCAAAGGAGTCGAGGCATTAGTGCGTTGGCAGCACCCACAAATGGGCTTAGTACGGCCTGATTTGTTTATTCCTATCGCCGAAGAGAGCAAGTTGATTGTTCCATTGACCAATTATATCTTCGAAAAGGCATTAAAAGATTTTGCTAATATGAAGGTTGAATCGGGCTTTAGAGTCGCGTTCAACGTGGCGCCAGAGCATTTTACCCAAGATGATATCGAGTCGAAATTTATTCATCTGCGGGATTCTTTGGATCGTATTGGCGTTAAGCCTTTAATCGAAATCACCGAACGGCAATTATTAACGCCGGATATTTGCCAGCGCATTGAAAGCTTACGCCAGTTGGGGATTTTAGTGGCTATCGATGACTTTGGTACTGGGCAAACAACCTTATCTTTGTTACAAACCATGCCATTGGATTACTTGAAAATCGATAAATGCTTCATCGATACCATAGGGCAGGATTCCGTGACTTCCCACGTGCTCGATACCATTATTGAGCTCTCCCATAAGATGAATTATGTGGTGGTGGCTGAAGGGGTTGAAACCCAGGAGCAGGCAGATTATTTGACCAGTCGCCAAGTCCATTTTTTACAAGGTTATCTCTTTGCTAAGCCGATGAAGCTGGTGGATTTAAAGTTATGGTTAGTCGAGCATTTTAAAAAGTAGCATCATGACGTAAGTCTGCCATAAGGGCGCCTTGGTGCCCTTATGGCTATTCAACTGTCTTAAAACTAAAGGTTCTGGCTCGAGGTTCTGATTAAAGGCTATAACCCGTTTCTTCGTGTTCCGATAAATCTAAGCCGTTAACTTCTTGTTCTGTGCTGACGCGAAGGCCGCCAAGTAGCTTACGGATGATCATAAACAGCAACCAAGTGACCACCGCAGTATAAGTGAATGTCGCCGCAACCCCGATAATCTGTACCCCAAGTTGGTCTATCATAGTGTCGTTCACTGCCGCAAAACCGTAGCCGCTAAAGACGCCTAATTGGGTCGAGCTAAATACTCCTGCCAAAAGGGTACCGAGAATACCGCCGACACCGTGTACGGGGAAAACGTCTAAGGAGTCATCGATTTTAAGTTTCTGTTTGATATAAACCGTTGAGTAAAAACACACGATTCCACCGAGTAAACCTATGACTAAGGCGCCTGCTGGGCCAACATAACCAGAGGCGGGAGTGATAGTGCCTAAGCCCGCTACCATGCCTGTGACTATGCCAAGGGCGCTGGGTTTACCAAACTTAATCCACTCAATTGCCGCCCATGTTATCGCGCCCATAGAAGCGGCGAGATGAGTGGCTAGAATCGCCATGGCTGCGGTGCCGTTAGCGCCTAGCGCACTGCCGCCGTTAAAACCGAACCAACCCACCCACAGCATGCCCGCACCTGTGACTGTCATCGTCAGGTTGTGCGGCATAATCGCCGAGTTTAAAAATCCTTTGCGTGGACCTAGCACTTTAGCGGCCACGAGCGCAGCAACCCCTGCGGTGATATGCACCACGGTTCCGCCCGCGAAATCATACAGTCCTAGCTGTGCTAACCAGCCACCGCCCCAAACCCAGTGGGTGATCGGCGCATAAACCAGTAATAACCAAGCACCTGAAAAGATAAGCACAGCTGAAAACTTCATTCGCTCGGCAAAACCACCGATGATTAAGGCTGGCGTTATGATGGCAAAGGTCATTTGAAATAGCATAAACAGCGGCTCGGGAATATCCCCGCTAAGACTATCGCGACCAATACCTGACAGTAGTGCTTTGTCTAAGCCACCGATGAAACTGTTACCTGTGTCGAATGCGAGTGAATAACCTAGCCCGAACCATAAAACTGACACTAGGGCGGCAATAGAGAAGCATTGCATCAATATTGAAAGCACGTTTTTACTGCGAACTAAACCGCCGTAAAACAAGGCTAATCCTGGCAGGGTCATCAACAACACTAATGCGGATGAGCTTAAGATCCACGCTGTATTTGCAGCGCTAAATTGACCATCATCGGCGACGGCATTCGTCGCCAATACACTGAATAATATCAATAGGTATTTAATACTGAGTCTGAAGCTCACTAGCATCATAGGGCATCAACTCCTTCTTCCGAAGTGCGAATGCGCACCACTTGTTCTAACGAAGTCACAAAGATTTTGCCATCACCCACTTTGCCCGTATGGGCTGCAGCAATAATGGCATCAATAACGGCATCTTCTTGATCGGAATGAATGGCAACTTCGAGTTTAATCTTAGGTAAAAAGTCCACTGCATATTCAGCACCACGATACAATTCCGTATGGCCCTTTTGGCGGCCAAAACCGCGTACTTCAGTGACTGTCATGCCATGGACGCTGAGCTGAGTTAAGGCTTCACGTACATCGTCTAATTTGAACGGTTTAATGATAGCAGTGACCAGTTTCAATTTTCTCTCCAACAAGCTGTAGACTCAATTTATTGGAATAAAGCAGGAATTAGGCCATATAGATAAAGCATTTATTATCATTGCGTTAACATTAAAATGCACCGAAATAGCTTAAAATTTTGATGCAAAACGGTGCAAAGCAAAGTTAATCCGCCCTGATTTGGTGCGTATCATTGGTGCAAGTTAAATTTGCTTGACTAGCATGAGTGCGGGAAAAGCCGAGTGAGTATGGCACTAGGGGAATTCGCGTTTTAATGCGGTAAATAAAAAGTGGGGATTTAGCAAAAAATTAAAAATTATATAAATTAAACATAATGTTATATTTAGTTTTATTATGTAATTTTTCTTGCTTAAGCTTCTAGCTGTTTGACGCGCGCCCAGAGGTCAGCATTAACTGGCGCACTTAAACCGTGCGCTCGTGCACGCTCACAGATATAACCATTAATTTGGTCTATTTCAGTTCGTCTTTGGTGTGCAATATCTTGGTGCATCGATGAGAAATTCCCCGCAGTGAGGCGGATCACCTGATAGACCCTGTTGTGTAACAATTGTTTATCGAGAGGCACGCCCTCGAGTGTGGCAACCGTGACTAACTCGTCGAGAATGCCTTTAATCATGTCACTAAAATCTGGCTCGGCGAGTGTGCCATTAGGACATTGATATAGTGCTGTAAGCGGATTAATCGCGGCATTAACGGCGAGTTTCTGCCATAGACAAGGCACAATGGCATCCACCCATTCACTGTTGGGGATAGCCGCCAGTAAAGCATTGCGATAATGCTCAGTGAGCTCTGTACCTGCAAAATGCCCAAATTGAGTTAGCCCTTGTCCAGTTTGCCTAATTTGCCAACTGGCTTGACGTAACACCCCTTGGGAAGTTGTCCCTAGGCTTAGCCCTCTGTCATCAGCTTGCGCATCAATTAGCGGCGCTAGGGCTAAATGAGGTCCCATTCCATTGTGTAACAACAAAATGTGGCATTGTCTGGGCAGTTGGTTAAGTAAGGGCAAAAGTGCATCGAGCACTTGATAGGCTTTGACGCAGACAATCACGAGGCGGATATTAACGAGCGCATTGGCCGCTAAGATAGGCACAGAATACTGGAGTGCTTGTGTTTTATGTTGATTATCATTGGCCAGCGCTAATGGAGTGACGCTAAGTGTCTGCTGTATAGATGCAATTGAATCGCGGCCGATAAGACCAACACTCATGCCCGCTGTAGTCAGTTGGTGGCAAATAAGCTGCCCAACGGCACCAGCACCTAAAATCGCAATATCCACCACGCGATTTATGTTCACAGCATGAGTCATATCTGTAGCCTTAAGGTATCGGTCATCAGTACCAGTTTGAAGCGCCTGAGTTAATCTTCTCGCAATTGCGCTGCGCGGAAGTATTTGCCATAGGCCCAATTGCAAAAGTAAAACAGTGCAATACCCGAAAAGTCGGCAATAACATCACCCACAGAAGCGCTACGGTAGGGCAAACGTGATTGCACCAACTCAATTAAAATGGCGTAGCTTGCCAGTGTGAGAGATAACCAATACCACTTAGGTTTGAAAGCAAGATAGGTGAGATAGGAGAGGCAAAAAAAGCTCCCAAGATGGCCTACCTTGTCGATATTCGGAATACTTTGCGAATAGGTTGGTCTGGAAAATACCAGATAACTGATCACGACAAAGGCTACGGCTAAAGCCAGCTTAAATAGGGTATTTTTAGTTATCACAAATATGTTTGTATTAGCTTAGAGTGGGGCAATGATAGGAAAATGTGTGGCTAAAGTCACCCATGATTACGCTTTTATTCTAGGCTTTACCTTCAACTTAGGCTTGTGTGTGGGTAAACTAGCTGCATATTAATTTGATATGGGACATAAAAACTATGCCTTCAATGGATATTGTGTCAGAAGTGAATGAAGTTGAACTGCGTAATGCGGTTGATAATACTAAGCGTGAGCTGGCGACACGTTTCGATTTTCGCGGTAAAACGGCTGACGTGGAATATAAGGATCATGTGGTCACGTTAACCGCTGAAGATGACTTCCAATGCCAACAATTAGTGGACATTTTACGTATGCAACTGAGCAAACGTAATGTGGATCCGTCTTCGATGGAAGTCGATGAGAAAGCCATCCACAGCGGTAAAACCTTCTCCCTAAAAGTGAAGTTTAAAGAAGGTATAGAAACCTTAATTGCTAAAAAACTGGTCAAGCTAATTAAAGACAGCAAACTTAAAGTACAAGCGTCTATTCAGGGCGAGAAAGTACGAGTTACAGGTAAAAAACGTGACGATTTACAAGCTGTCATGGCGTTGGCACGTGAGTCTGAGTTAGGCCAGCCTTTCCAATTTGATAACTTTAAAGATTAATCGAGCAGAATTGGTTTAACGTGATGCAGTATCGCGTTTGCCATTTCGTCTTTAAATATAAAAAAGCCCTCACACTAAGGTGTGAGGGCTTTTTTATATTGATGACATAAGTGCTATGAGACCTTAATCCGAGTTTGTTGGTGCACTTTTTGACGAATCATCCATTAATGATGTGCTTGGATGCGGGGCATACTTGTTGACTAAGACAACCAAAAACAACACTGGAAAGCCAATAACACTGGCAGCGACAAAGAAGTTCACATAGCCAAATGCGTCGACATAAGCGCCCGAGAAGCCCGCGATAAATTTAGGGAAAAGCAACATAATCGAAGACAGTAAGGCATATTGCGTTGCACTGTAGCCGTTGCTAGTGAGACTCGAGAGATAGGCAATAAATGCCGCCGTGGCTATCCCAGCGCTGAAGTTATCCACGGAAATAGCAAAGGTTAAAAAGGGCACGTTGTAGCCAATCACTGCCTGCCACGCGAATAGCAGATTGGTTACGGCAACCAGTAAGGCACCGAGGAAAAGGATTTTCATAGTTCCGAAGCGAGCTAACAGAACGCCGCCAAAGGCTGCGCCGACTAAGGTCATGATCAGGCCATAGATTTTACTTAAATAGGCAATTTCTTCCTTAG
Source organism: Shewanella sp. SM21 (assembly GCF_025654335.1). Classification (NCBI taxonomy): domain Bacteria; kingdom Pseudomonadati; phylum Pseudomonadota; class Gammaproteobacteria; order Alteromonadales; family Shewanellaceae; genus Shewanella; species Shewanella sp. SM21. The sequence continues at coordinate 167,704 of NZ_JAKKRL010000010.1, read as the reverse complement.
TGAATCCCATGTCCACATAAAAGACGTTCGCCATAATCCCCATCACAATATCCGAGATCCGGTAGCAAGAAATCAGTAATAAGATGAGGATAGCGCTGCGGCCATAGCGTTTGAAAAAGTCGATAAAGGGTAAAATACTGGCCGTATATACCCAAGATATGCCCGCTGCGATAATTCTAGGATAACGTGCACTTAAGCGTTGTTTTAGCGCTAATTCAGTGGTATCGGCGGCGCGGGTATCGACTTCGGGTTCGCGGCTAAAAAGCGTGGTCAAAATCCCAACAGACATCAATCCTGCCATAATCAGGTAAGAAGTTTGCCATGCCACTAAGTTGTATGCCGTGTTACCGGGTTCAACCCAAGCCGCTATGGTGAGTGCGCCTGCGGTGGCGATAATCATGGCGCTGCGATAGCCCACTTGATAGGCCGCTGCTAGTGCGGCTTGCATCTTTTCTGGGGCTGATTCAATCCGAAAGGCATCAATAACAATATCTTGGGTGGCTGAGGCAAAGGCGACCATTAATGCGAACAGTGCCAAGCGCTCGAGATCTTTGAGAGGGTCACTAAAAGACATGCCTAAGATGGCACCAACCAATAACAACTGAGCGAACAGCATCCAGCTACGGCGGCGGCCTAGAAATCGAGTTAGCAGCGGCAATGAAAGCCGATCGACTAAGGGTGACCAAGCCCATTTAAACGCATAGGCTAAGGCTATCCAGCTGAAATAACCGATTGAAGTGCGATCAACACCAGCTTCACGCAACCAAAAGGATAACGTTGAAAATACCAGCATTAATGGTAGACCAGCAGAAAAACCCAGTAATAACAGGATCAAAACCCGCTTGTGATAATAGACACTGAGGGCATCGAGTGTACGTTGAATAAAACCTGTTGCGGACATAGGCATGAGTCTAAGTGTTTAATCCGCTTAGCTTACGGGTAAGGTGCCATAGGGTTCAAGGGCTAATGGTATTCCTTTTACTTTGGAGTCCCGTTTAGCACTATAAGATGGTTGAATATGGCTCGAGAGTTAACTGCTTGTAGCTAAAAGTTTACCGCTTATCTTTATCGCTAGCATAGATCTTGATAGTAAGGAGAGCGTAATAATGTACACACGAGGAATTGGTTTACGAAATAAAAAAGGCCCTATTACAGGGCCATTTTTTATCGATAGGAATGCTGAACTTAAGGTCTTATCCCGATGCATCCCTGCGGCACTCGGCCTCCTAAACTCAGGTAGTCACAGCAATCATTTACTTGCTTACGCAGATATTGATTACCGCGGATCACACAGTCAGGCCACCTGTTAAAGCTGTGGAGCAAGTGCCAAAACACTTTTTCAGTTTCAGTTTGCGCTTCGCCAGTCGAATTCAGTTGCTGCCATTCTTCTAACGTGTCCCATAAGTAAAGTTGCACTTCATGGAAGTCGAGTTCTTCACTCAAAAACGCTTTTCCATAGAAGGCGAGTTGGGGCGCTTTATTATCGATGAACTCAGTTGCCGTCATCGTTTGCCTCCTTTCTGTTTACTATCACAGTATAGATGCAAAATTAGCGCTTTTGCTCGAAATTATATTTTGATTACTGTTTTGGTAATAATTTGGCTTTTTTCAATATGATAGGGGTAACAGGAACATCGGGCCAATTGAGCTTAGTGTTAGTTCCTGTCTCAACGACAGCCATAGCTTCGAGGACGGTTTTACCTTCAATCACTTCACCAAATACGGCATAACCCCAACGACGTTTAGAGGGATCGAGTTTAGTGTTGTCGGCTACGTTAAAGTAGAACTGACGAGTGGCTGAGTGCGGCTCGTTTTCACGTGCCATGGCGATAGTGCCCATGCTATTTGTTAGGCCATTTCCTGATTCGTTGACTATCGGCTTACCCTCGGGGAGCTCTTCATACTTGGGGGTGAGTCCGCCGCCTTGCACCACAAAGTCACTGATCACGCGGTGAAATATTGTGTTGTCGTATTCGCCTTTAACGACATGAGTTAAAAAGTTATCGACAGTGATTGGTGCACGAGTTCTATCTAGCTCGACCACGATTTTGCCTAAGCTAGTATCAAATTCGACTCTGGGATACAAGGTATCGGCCTGAATGTCGAGTGCGAGGCTATGATGACTCATAAAGATGAGTAAGAGGGCTGATATCCAACGGAGCATATTGATTTCCTTATAATAAACTGACGCTGTTATTTTTGTAGAAACTGATTAAGCTCAGGATCGTTTAGAATCTCGCCGGTAAGTTGGCCGAGCAATTTGTTCATATCCAGTTCTAAGGTTGCAAAATCGGGCGTTAAAGGACCTTTTAAAGTGCCTTTGGCTTTATAGCGTTTAACCAGCTCTTGGGTGGAGTTTTTGGCTTGAACTGCGATTAACACACTGTGTTTTGCCTCATAGCCAAAGGTCTTTTTAGTGATATCCATTTGCAATTCTTCTAATTGAATTTGCACTGAATTAGTTGCGCTTGGGTCGATTTGGTAGCCCGCTTGAGCAAAACCTGCGCGGAATACTTCATCGAGTAACAGTTTAGGCGGTTCGCTCGGGCCAACTAAACGTGTTTTTGTCCCTTCTTCAATAAAACGAGCAACATAATCGACTGTGCGTGTATCTACCGTTTCAAGAGCGATAGGTACAAGTTGCGCCGTTTGTTGGCTGATATTGGGCACTTGAGGGCTGAAAGCCATATGAGTCGGATTTTGGCTGGCACAGCCCGCGAACAGCAGGGGGAAAGTCAAGGTCAGTAATAGCCGTTTCATGGGATCTCTCGTACAAGTAAAAGTGGCTACAGCATACCAGAAATCACTTTTGATGCCACAGAACACCGTGATTCAGTTGAGGTACAGCTTTTATTGCTAATATCTTGTGCTCATTATTCACATCCGTGTTTTCTGTGCATTCACATCATTTATTCGCATAGTTACAAGGCATGGAAGGCAGGTTAAATATGGAAAAAATATCATTCACTTCGTTATTTGTTGGCCTGATGCTGGCGTCAGGCATGATGAGCTCCAATGCGCTCGCGGGCGATTCTGCCCATATACTGGGTGGTAGTTTAGGTTACGGTACCCAAGAGTTTGAAACTAAGAACGGTAAATATGATGCGGGTGACACCTTAACCAGCGACTTATATTACCGCTATATGCTCAACGAGTATTTTGGGTTTGAGGCGGGTTATTTAGCGGGTTCAGGTGGAGTGGCGAGTGCGCTTGTTAGCGTCATCAGTGAGATAAAAGATTTACGTTACCAAGGTGTTAGAACCGCCGCTTACGGTGAGTATGCTTTGTCTCGTGGTAACAGCCTGTATGCCAAATTAGGCGCTGCTTATACTCAAGTCAGCTATGAGATAGATAAACAGGATATGGACTCGGATGATGTCGGTTTTTATGGCGCCGCAGGCTGGCAATATCGATTTAAGTCAGGATTTGGTTTGAATTTGGAATACCAATATATCCCGATGAAAGAGCTTGAATTACAGGGGATCAACTTTGGTATTAGTTACCGATTCTAATCTCTCCTTATCCAACGATTAAAGCGCCTTTAGGCGCTTTAATCGTTTTACAAACAAGGAATTTAAAACATTAAACCGAATATTGACTGGCAACAAAATAACAACATTTTGTCCTTGCACTCTTTTAATGCAATGGGGGACAGGTTAGAGTAAAAATTCGATGTTTAGAATGAGAGAGCATAGATGCTCCCGCGTCTTTTTTGTAAGGCTTAGCCATGTTAACGATAGCAACGCAAATCGCCCCAGATAGCCTGATCAATTCGAAGGGGTTACCCCATTTTGGTCATTTCGATGGCATAGTCAAAACCCTAGGTTTAGCGGACTTTACCTATTTTGATACCATGGATAAACCTGCTTCAGCGTGGGCTAAGCATTTCGATTATAAACAATTTCAGTTTGTCTCTTTGGTCACGCCGCGTTATGTCCTAGGCATCGCGCTTGCCGATATTGCCTACGTCGGCAGTGCTTTTTGTTATTTATACGATATAAAAACCAACACACTCACCCAGCTTGATTGGTTAAAACCTTTGAGGTTTGGCTATCAGATGACGCCATCGCCCGCCGAGGGGCGAAGTAGTATTGGCCGTAAAGGGGCGCAGTTAAGCTTTGAAATTGTAGAGGGCGGTTGGCGGTTAATCATTGATACTAAAAACATTCAAGCCGATGTAACTTTACACTCAGCCCCCTTAAGTTTGCCTATGGCTATGTGTAGTCCTACTGGATACAACGGCTGGACTTACACACAAAAGCATAATGGTTTGACCGTTAAAGGTAGTTTGACTGTGGGTCATGAGCCGCAGCCGCTGAATCAAGCTTTAGCAGGCTATGACTTTTCGGCGGGTTACATGCGCCGTGATACCAGTTGGCGCTGGGCGTCAATTAACGCGCGGATCCATGAGGGCATTATGGGACTTAATTTAGCGGCGGGTGTCAATGAAACTGGGGCTACTGAAAATGTCTTTTGGATTAATGGTGAACGTCATTTACTCGGGCCAGTGCAATTTGAGTTTGATCGCCATGCCACGCTCGGCGCCGAGGTTTGGCGAGTCTACAGTCAAAATGGCCAAGTGGATTTGCAGTTTGCGGCGCGCAATTGTCGCAGTGAAAAGCGTAATTTGCTCTTGCTTAAGAGTAATTTTCGCCAATTCATCGGTCATTTCAGCGGCATGATTACCGATAATCAAGGACACAGTTACCAGATAAATAATGTTCTGGGGCTCGCCGAAGATCACTATGCCCGCTGGTAGCTAACGGCGACTAACGGATCGCAGCTGCCTGCGTTGTGGCGTTGAATGCGGTTTATAGAATGCAGTCAGAATTTTTATAAAAGTAACAATAAAAATAACCATAAAATAAAAATAGAACAGGATGATCTTATATGGATATCGCCTCGCTGATCCAGCACCCAGAATTGTTACTGCTGGTGCTCGCACCTTTGTTTTTCGTGTGTATTTTGCTGGAATGGTACTTTGGCGATAAAAGACAAAGGCTACCGTTAAGTGCACGTTATCGCGGCCAAGAAGTGCTGTGTAATTTCAGCCTCGCGGCCATGCATCAAGGTGCTGATTTACTCACTGGTTTGTTGATCGCTAAGCTGTATTTGGCGATTTTTGGTTGGAAGTTACTCGATATTGAAATGGGCCCATTGAGCTTTATTGCTTTGATGGTCGCGCAGGACTTTTGTTATTACTGGTTCCACAGGGCGAGCCACAGAGTCCGCTGGATGTGGGCGGCTCACGTGGTGCACCATAGCTCTGAGAATATGAATTTTAGCACTGCGTTTCGTCAGAGTTTAATGTATCCCTTTGCAGGCATGTGGGTATTTTGGTTACCGCTGGTGGTCATAGGTTTCGATCCAAACTGGGTGGTGTTTGTGGTATTACTCAATCTGGGATTGCAATTTTTTGTGCATACCCAAGCGATTAAATCACTCGGACCGCTGGAATGGGTCTTCAATACTCCATCACATCACAGGGTGCATCACGGTCGTAATCCCCAATATATAGATAAAAACTATGCGGGTGTGCTGATTATTTGGGACAAGCTGTTTGGCACTTTTGAGCCCGAGGTAGATACTGTGATTTACGGCATAACTAAGCCAGTGAATAGTTTTAATCCCTTTAAAGTGACTTTTAGTGAATGGCGAGACATGTTTGCAGAGGTCACAGCGACAGGGTTGAGTGTTAAACAACGACTGCGTATCTTGTTTGCTCCACCTTCCAGCAGTTTAAAAAGCGAGGAATAACAATCCACTGCATTTTCCAAGTTAAATAGCGCAAATGGCTAATAGAGTCTTGAATTTAGCCTTGCTAGCCTATATTCCGTTTTTTGCCACTGTTTTGGTGTAAAAATGTACAATCCCATACTTTGGTGGTACTTTTTGGGGTAAGGAATTTAACTCGGGAGGACTTATCATGATGGATGAACCTCGATTATCCGCGGAGGAGCTTGCTTGTTTTAGCGAACTTTTTTCGCCGACTCGTGTGGGCACTGCCTTGACTAACGATCCCCTGATCAATCATGTGCTCACAGTCACAACTGAAGTGCCGCAAGTTATCGCCTCGATTCTCGGTAAGGCAAAACTCACTCTATTGGCCGAAGTCGGGCCCTATAAACTCTGGTTTCCGCTACTGATGAAAGTGGATGACTTTGGTCAGTTTCAACCCACTTTAGGTGTACCTGAAGTGCTAGATGCCTCGGGAGTGGAGCGCAGTTGGCGGTTAACTCAAGCCGATGATGTGTGGATATTCGACCACGATCAAGGTGAGCAATGGTCTGTTGCCTCGCTATCTAGTTCTGGCATGGCCATTCGTGCTAAATCACAGCAGCAATTTAAACAATTGTTAGGCAGTAAAGATCTGCAATTACAATTGCCCAATGGCGAGACTATGCGCGTCGATATCGAGCCTATTCGTAGCGAGAAAGGTCTGGCTTTCGTTAAGTTTCAGGCCGAAACCGAAGAGCGTGAAGCGTTACGTCAATTCTTATTTAGTCGTCACCGTAGCCAGCACGCTCAGCTCTACCGTGACTTACGTTAGGACCTGCATTGCGACAGTTTTCGGCCTTGTGTTAGTTGACCTGTTATCTAAAAATCTCAGTTCTGCAGCTCAAATGTGAAATCTACGGATTTAAAAACTGTCATTTGCGATTGCAGTGCTTTTCACCGATTGTTACCTGCCAATCTGTCGCCCGATGGATTAGAATGGCGGTGAATTCAACACATCAGAGCGAGCGGTATGCACGTACATATTTTAGGGATTTGTGGAACCTTCATGGGTGGTCTAGCGTTATTGGCTAGGGCCAAAGGGCACAGAGTGACGGGCTCGGATGCCAATGTCTATCCTCCAATGAGCACGCAACTAGAGGACCAAGGCATTGAGCTTATTCAAGGTTTTGATCCTAGCCAGCTGGGTGAAGCAGGGCACTATCCTGACTTAGTTGTCATTGGTAATGCCATGAGCCGGGGTAATCCTTATGTGGAAGCTGTGTTGAACATTGGCATCCCTTATACTTCTGGCCCGCAGTTTTTAGCCGATCATATTTTGCCTGAGCGTTGGGTGCTGGCAGTGTCTGGCACTCACGGTAAAACCTCGACATCTAGCATGTTAGCCTGGATTTTAGATGATTGTGGTTATGAGCCTGGGTTCTTAATCGGTGGCGTACCGCAAAACTTTGGTGTGTCGGCACGTTTAGGTAAGACCGCTTTCTTTGTGGTTGAGGCCGACGAATACGACAGTGCCTTCTTCGATAAACGTTCGAAATTCGTGCATTATCATCCGCGTACCTTAGTGATCAACAATCTTGAGTTCGATCATGCCGATATTTTTGCCGATCTGGCTGCGATTCAAAAACAGTTTAACCACTTAGTTCGCACCGTTCCTGGTGAAGGCAAGATCATTTGGCCCGCCGATTCCCATGCTGTTAAGCAAACGATTGATATGGGTTGTTGGAGTGAGCAAGAAACCTATCATTTAGCCGAATCGACCAGCGGTTGGTATGGCAAAGCGTTAAGTGATGATTGCCATCGCTTTGAAGTATTTTTTGATGGCGAATCTCAAGGCATTCTCGAATGGGATTTGATTGGTCAACACAATATTGAAAACGCCATGATGGCCATTGCTGCCGCACGCCACGTGGGCGTTAAGCCGAGTGCTGCAATTGAAGCTTTAGCTAAGTTTATGCCACCTAAGCGTCGACTCGAATTACTCGGAACCGTTAACGGTGTGAGCGTATATGACGATTTTGCCCACCATCCGACGGCCATTGCGACCACGTTAAAAGGCATGCGGGCTAAGGTTGGGCAGCGCAAGATTACTGTGGTACTCGAGCCGCGCTCAAATACCATGAAGAGCGGTGTCCATAAAGACACCTTAGCTTTTTCTATGATGCAAGCCGACGAAGCCTTTTTATATCAAGCCGATACCATCGACTGGAATATGAAAGAAGCTATGGAAGCGGCGGTGATCCCTGTGACTGTGTTACATCAAATTGATGATGTGGTCGCGAAAGTCGCAGCAACCGCCAAAGCAGGCGACACCATAGTGGTGATGAGTAACGGTGGTTTTGGTGGGTTACATAAGAAGCTGCTGGCCGCATTAGAACAGGCTTCAACTGTAGAGCAGGTTAGCTAAGATGGCCTACGCAAAGTCGACTAAGGCGATTAGCTTAGCTTGGACGGGCGCCTCGGGTGCTCCCTATGGGCTTAAGTTACTCGAGTGTCTGTTGGTATCGGGATATCAAGTGTTTATGATGATCTCCAGTGCCGCTCGAGTGGTATTGGCGACGGAACACGGCTTACAGTTAAGCGCCAACAGTGACAAAGCCCATGCCCAGCTGTTGGCTTTGCTGCACGAAAAAGGCGTGATTATTGCTGGCGAGTTAGTGGTATTAGGCAAAGATGAGTGGTTTTCACCGCCTGCATCGGGTAGCGCTGCACCTAAACAAATGGTGATTTGTCCTTGCTCAACGGGGACGTTAGCGGCAGTTGCTACCGGAATGAGTAATAATTTACTCGAACGCGCCGCCGATGTGGTGATTAAAGAGCGCGGCCAACTTATCCTAGTACTGAGGGAAACTCCTTTTAGTGCCATACACTTAGAGCATATGTTAAGCCTTTCTCGCCTCGGCGCGACCATTATGCCCGCTGCACCCGGCTTTTATCACAATCCCAAATCGGTAGAAGATCTGGTAGACTTCATGGTCGCTCGAATTCTCGATCATTTGGGCGTTGACCATGCATTAACGAGTCGCTGGGGTTATGACAAACAGTCTAACCGCGACCTCGACAATTGAGACTTATATGAAACACACCACCGAAGTGATGATCTCTGCTGAAGAGATAAGCCAGAAATTGGATCAAATGGCCGAGCTAATCAATGCCCATTATGCCCACAGTGAACGTCTGCTGATGGTAGGCTTGTTAAAAGGCTCTGTGGTCTTTATGGCTGACCTGTGTCGCCGCATTAAAGGCCATGTTGAAATCGATTTTATGTCGGTTTCCAGTTATGGCAATACTATGACCAGCTCACGGGATGTGAAAGTGCTGAAAGATGTGCAATCAGATATCGCCGGTCGCGATGTGCTGATTGTGGAAGACTTGATTGACTCAGGTAATACGTTAAGCAAAGTGCGCGAGATGTTGTTACTGCGGGAGCCTAAGAGCCTTGCACTGTGCACCCTGCTGGATAAACCTGAACGTCGTGAAGTGGATGTGAAGGTCGATTTTATCGGTTTTACTATCCCTGATGAGTTTATCGTAGGTTATGGTATTGATTATGCCGAGCAGTATCGCAATCTACCTTATATCGCCAAAGTCGTACCACTCGATTAAGTGTCCGATACAGTTTAAAACTCCCGCAGCAGGCGGGAGTTTTGCTTTTTGCGGCAATATAAAAAGTATTAATGATTGAATCATTAAAGATTGTCTTTTCAATCAATTAGCTATTTTTTTGCTTTAGTTCTGCAACCCATCATTGTAATTGTGTTTTTTAGCACCATCTTATTACTTTCTAATGTGTAAGGATCGGTACAAATATGGCGAATATTACCCATGCTCTGGTACTCGAAGGGCTTAAAAAAACCTATAAAGGCGGCGTCGAAGCGGTCAAAGGCATCAGCCTCACCGTCAATCAAGGGGATTTCTTTGCCTTGCTAGGCCCCAATGGTGCGGGTAAATCCACCACGATTGGTATTATTAGCTCCTTAGTGCAGAAGAGTTCAGGTACGGTCAAAGTCTTTGATTATGATATTGATAAGCAGCTAGAACACGCCAAGCTCTGCATTGGTTTAGTGCCACAAGAGTTTAACTTCAACCAGTTTGAAACCGTGCTGCAAATTGTGGTGAATCAAGCGGGTTACTATGGTGTGCCAAAACCTATCGCCCTTGAGCGTGCCAAAAAATACTTAAGTCAACTGGATCTGTGGGAAAAGCGCAATAGCCCTTCGCGGGAATTATCCGGCGGCATGAAGCGACGGTTAATGATTGCACGCGCTCTGATGCACGAACCTAAATTATTGATTTTAGATGAACCTACCGCAGGTGTGGATATTGAACTGCGCCGCTCTATGTGGGAGTTTCTCAAACAAATTAACCAGCAGGGCGTGACGATCATCCTGACCACTCATTACCTTGAAGAAGCGGAAATGCTTTGCCGTAATATCGGCATTATCGATAAAGGTATTTTAGTGGAATGCACTAGTATGAAGGCGTTGCTGAGTAAGCTGAATATGGAGACGTTTATTCTCGATCTTCGTCGCGATACAGAAACGGCCCCCGTGCTCGATGGCATGGCTTGTCGCTTAACCGACTCTCATACCTTAGAGGTGGATGTAGCGAAAGAGCATAATCTTAACGATGTCTTTAGCCAATTAAGCGCAGCCAATATTGAAGTGCTATCGATGCGTAACAAGTCTAATCGGTTAGAAGAACTCTTCGTCGAACTCGTGAAGAAAACTCAGGGAGCCTCAGTATGAATCAGCTCTACTTTATTGCCTTTAAAAGTATTTTAAGTAAAGAGATCAATCGTTTTACGCGAATTTGGATCCAGACCTTAGTCCCTCCAGCGATTACCATGACCTTGTATTTTTTGATTTTTGGTAACTTAGTCGGCAGCCAAATTGGAGAGATGGGCGGCGTATCTTATATGGAGTTTATCGCCCCAGGTTTGATCATGATGTCGGTGATCACTAACTCTTACTCGAATGTTGCTAGCTCATTCTACAGTGCTAAGTTTCAGCGTAATTTAGAAGAGCTGATGGTGGCTCCTGTGCCCCATTATGTGTTGATTGCTGGCTATGTTGGTGGCGGCGTGGCGCGCGGTTTGTGTGTCGGCCTAATAGTGACGCTTGTGGCCATGTTCTTCGTCGACATTAGCTTGCATCATGCCGGTTTAGTGGTAATGACAGTGTTTTTAACCTCAGTGTTATTTTCACTGGGTGGATTAATCAACGCTGTTTTTGCAAAGAGTTTTGATGATATCAGTATCATCCCTACCTTTGTGCTCACCCCATTAACCTACCTTGGCGGCGTATTTTACTCCCTGTCACTCTTGCCCCCTTTCTGGCAAGGTGTGTCGGCACTCAATCCTGTGGTCTATATGATCAACGTGTTCCGCTATGGCTTTTTAGGCTTCGCCGACATCAGCGTGCCATTGTCCATCGCCATTATGATCGGTTTCTGTGTCACACTTTGGACCTTAGCGTATTACTTAGTCTCGCGCGGAATCGGCCTGCGTTCCTAGACATATTTCTTTAGAGCTTAATAGAAAAAGGGAGCCATTAAGGCTCCCTATTTACTGTCAACAACTCGTTACTTCATACGACGGCGCATTGCCGCCAGTGGTAACAATAAGGCGGTTAGCCAACCGAGTGAACCTCCTCCATTGTCTGTATTTTTATTTGGTGCAGCAACCGCAGTCACTTCACCAGTATTACTGTTTAATGTGCCATCATTCGCAATAACAGTAAATGTATAGGTTCCCTGCTCTTTTGGGGTAAAGCTAATATTTTTTGCTGCAGGATCAAAAGTCACTGTAGGACCTGATGTCTGTGTCCAAATATAGGTGAGTGCATCGCCATCGACATCTTTAGCATTTGACATGACGGTGATTTTTTGGCCTGTAGGCAAGGTTTCTCCTGTTGGGGCGACAGTTGGTGCATCATTGACATTAGCAACTGTCACAGTCACTTTAGTCGCTTTTGATACGTTGCCATCGGCATCTTCGACGCTGTAAGTGAAGCTATCGGTGCCAAAGAAGTCTTTCTTAGGCTGATAAGTTGCAATGCCAGCTTCACTGATAGTGACAGTACCATTGGCAGGTGCGTCTACTACAGTTGCTTTAGACAATGTACCTACAGGAGCAATATCCAAAACACGCTGTGCACTGGCGGTTATGCCATTGCCTGTGATTGATGCGCGAGCAACTTTTTGATCTGGATTGATATCATTTGCGAGCAAATCAATTTCTATTGAGGTTTCTTCTGTAGCCTCTGCCATATCGCCAGTGCCAAAGGAGAATTCTGTCGCTTTAGCCAGATAGTCGATAGTAACATTACCTGCCGTTGTGTTTTTCAGCGTCAATGTATTACCTGTTACAACCGAATCACCTTCACCATTAAAGTGGTAAGTTGTTCCAATTGTTCCGCCTATATTTTCAGCGCCGATAGTGACGTTTGAAGGCATATTTGGAATATTTATGTAATTGAATACAACCTCTTCAGTATTACCTGTCTTAATCCAAATGCTAAACGTATAAGGTGTATTTGATGTATCACCATAGAGTTGGCCTTTATTCCACTCTAAAGCTAACCATTTAACTCCATCATCATCTGTGAATACACCAACGGCTAAGTCACCACCGCCAGTATCGCCAGCAGATTTATCTGATAAATCAAAATCTGACCAGAAGGGCGCTAAAATGTTATTTGGGTTACTGCCATCAGGTAGCTTTTTGTTCGCAAATGTACCACTTGCACTTCCTCCTCCAACAATCGCTAGACCATTGTCAGACATAGTGATGCTGGTATAGCTAACACCATTGTATTTAAAGCTAGGCACAGTAAAGGTGAATGCTTGTTCATCACAACCTTCTGGACAAGTAATTGGTTTGACCCCTAGACTCACTATGCTTGGGAAACCAGCAGAGCCCTTAGTTGTCGTCATTTTAGGAAGATTAAGTGACCCAACCCAAGTAATGTTGCCTATATCTTCGTTGATTTGTAAACCATTTTGCGTCGCGCCAGCTAAGCTAACTTTTACATCATCTTTCGATGTTAGTTTCGTGCCTTCTGGTGCTTGCGCTGTAATAGTTACTGTACTGTCAAATGAGTTATTGTTAATCACAACTGATATTGGAATCGCATCGGTTGCGTTAAGTTCGGTTTTCTTGCTCATAGTCGAAATCAGTGAGGCATCACTTGACTCTTTAGCTAACACAGCCAAAGGTAAGTGAGCATCTTGCAGTCCTTCGGTGCTGCTTATCATTACATTACCAAAAATCCACTCACCATATTCTGCGAAAGTTGAGTCAACGGTTACAGTAAACGTGGCAGAGGCTCCTGCGGCAAGTTCTAAGCTAGAAGGTGATACTGTTATACCTGTACTATCGGATGAAGTTGATAAGTTCCAAGATGTTTTTGCGTCACTCTTGTTATATACCGTTCGAGTGAAAGTACATGGACCAACACAAGAGTCTGATGCGATGGATGGTTTGTCGAACGTTAATATAGCTTTGGCTGCAGCATCTAAATCCATACGTCCAGCACCCATACCAAATGGTGTGGCTGGTGTTGTTGCATCATCATCTAAAATATCATCAAATTTAGCTGTTGATGTTAAAGCAGTTTTAATATCGTTTGCAGACCAATCTGGATGTAATTGACGCATCATAGCTGCAGCACCTGCTACGTGCGGGCTTGCCATACTGGTGCCAGAGATCATATTAAAGTCTTCACCACCATCATCAGGAGAAAAAGCTGACAGAATGTTGGTACCAGGTGCTGCAATATCCGGTTTAAGAATATTTTGGTTGCCATCAGGACCGCGTGAACTGGTGCTATTTAGGTTATCAGCAAGTTCAGAAACCATGATGCGTTTAGTTTTTGCAACTATCGTACCTGTTGTTGCAGCATCTCCCATGGCTTCAATTACGGCTAAACCTGCATCTTTCGTAATCATGACTGCAGGGAATGGTTCACCAGGCATAGACATAGTCGTTGGTGCACCTGCCGCATTGTTATAAACTACAAGGGCTTTAGCGCCTGCAGCTTTTGCGTTTGTGGCTTTTAATGAGAAGTTACATGTTCCGCGAGAAATCAATGCAATGCCATCTTTGAATGAATCCGCAGCAAAGGCATCACAACCATTGGCATTTTCAGCATCTAAATTAACGGCCGCAATCACTGGAGCGGTAATATCTTCTGAAAGCACTGCATCAGAACTTGGGATAGCAAGTAAATCACCACTACCGGTATTAAAGCTATTAGCGAAAAAACGCCCTGTTGTAGTGTTAGCAACAGTTATTCCTGATTCAATACAAGCAGGGCAGCCGATAGTTTGAGGACCATTACCATCGTTACCGGCAGCGCTAACTACAACAACACCCGCAGCTTCTGCAGCTTCAAACATGGTTTTGTATGGGCTGCTAGCTGGATCACTACCAGCACTTCCCCCCCATGAGTTGTTGATTACATCTGCACCATCATTAACAGCATGCTCTAAGGCTTCCATTAACATGATGTTAGAGCCGGTTCCGCCTGTGCAATCAGGCTTACTGTAAAGAGCCTTGTAGACCATAAGGTAAGCTGCTGGTGCTACGCCAGATAGTTGAACGGGAATATCTTTATAAGTAGTTGATATCTTGTTACCGACAGCGGTACCTGCAACGTGAGTTCCGTGACCACCATAGCTAAGTGGACTCATGTATTCATTAGGACACACAGGTGATGTTGGCTGTGACCAACGCGCAACGATCAGCTTGTTGTTACAGAATGAAGCATCGACAGTCGAGCAGTAGTCATCCGATGGTCGACTACCGCTGGGGGCTGTGAAGCCTGCATCGGTAAACATGGGATTTTCCGGACGAATACCGCCATCAATAATAGCAACTTTCATTCCTTTGCCCGCATTAGCCATGCCGGAAACGGCTTCCCACATAGCCGGGGTATTAATCACTTGGTGTGATGCATCCATGCTAGTTTCATATATAGCCTCTGGGTATACAGCTTTCACTCCAGGCATTTTGGCTATTTTTTCAACACTTAGTCCTTGGCCAACAACTGTTATACCGTTAAAAAGTGTTTGGAAATGACGTTCCACTTTTGCATTTGGCGCAATTTTAGCTAAATTGCTAGCAAAAGCGTTTTGCTCTTTAGCTAGGTGACTTGAATAGCTTTTGACATTAGTAGATTGAATATCTAGTTTTTCTTTTTTCGAATTTAAAGCTGTTGCTGCGAAGTTGCCGATGCCGCCTCTATACTTAGCTAGTGCAGGAGATTCCATCTCAACAATAAAACGTTGTGGAGCATCGAGGTTAGTGGCTGATGTTTGCTGTTTAGTATATTTATCATGCGCGCTTATTTCTGGAGAGTAAGGTTTAAATGTAAATTCACTGTTAGCAATAGCTGCGCTTGAGAGTAGTGCAGCGGAGATAGCGATCGATAGTTTTGTCTTCACAACTTCTTCCTTGTCAATTAATGCTTTCAGCACTTTATTAAACGTGCCCGTAGCTGAATTGTTATAGTTTTTGCTGCACTCTTTGGTGTCAGCAATGAAGTTGTAACACAAAAGTATCGTATGGTTAACACTTTTGCGGTAAAAAAGATGTTAATCACACTTTGGTATTTGTTATGTTGTTTGTAGGTGTTTGCTGTTTTTCCTGTTTAAGGTTTAACCGCTCTGACGATTGGGTTTTGTAGGCTGATCAAGGTTTCTGTCGACTGGATTTCATCGATAGATTGAATGCGATTGATGAGTACGTGCTGTAAACCATCGATGGATTGGCACATGACCTTGACGAAAATACTGTAGTTGCCTGTGGTGTAATAGGCTTCGACGACTTCTTCGAGAGCGTTGAGTTTGGCGATAGCTGCGGGGTAATCGCCAGCACTTTTAAGGTTGATACCGATAAAACAGCAAACGTCATAGCCTAGGGCTTTAGGGTTTACCGTGATTTGCGCACCTGTAATGATCCCCGCTTGCTTCATTTTTTCTACCCGAACATGGATAGTGCCGGCGCTAACGCTAAAGCGTTTAGCGAGTTCGGCAAAGGGTGTGCGGGCATCCTGCATTAGGGCTTCGAGGATATGATTATCGAGTTGATCGCGCTGAAATGCGGTATCCATAAATAAACTCTCTATAACGTAGTGAATTGTCATAAAGTTACGTTTTTTTATGGGGAATTGCTACCGATTTTGCCCGTATTATTTGATTTTAGTGATCATTGTTCACCCAAAGGCTCACAAAAAGGGACTTTTGCGCTAAAAGTCATACTGACACCTGAGTAGGGATGTTTGATGGTGAGCTCTGCTGCATGTAGTAATAGTCGAGGCGCTAAGGATTTTGCCAGTGAGTCGGCATAAAAACCATCACCTAAGATCGGATGACCTAGCGCCATCATATGCACCCGTAATTGGTGTGAGCGGCCTGTGATTGGCGTCAGTTTAACCAGCGTTGAGCGTTTGGCGCGGCTCATTACTTGGTAGTGAGTCAAAGACGGTTTGCCAACAAGATGATCGACTTTCTGTTTAGGGCGATTTGGCCAGTTGCAGATCAGTGGATAATCAATGCTGCCAGTGTCATTTTTGACATGGCCTGCGACCCTTGCATAATAGGTCTTGCTGGTTTCTCTATCGTGGAACTGACGTTTTAATTCCCGCTCGGCGCTACGAATAAGGGCGACAACTATCACACCAGAGGTCGCCATATCGAGGCGATGGACGATTTGACAATGGGGATGCTCTGCTTTTACCCGGGCATAGACACTGTCGTAATGGGCGGGGTCGCGACCGGGCACAGACAACAATCCTGAAGGTTTGTTGATGACGATAATGTCTTTATCTTGATAAAGAATATCGAGCAAAGGAGTGGTCGGTGGTTGGTAAATAAAATCAGTCATAAATAGTGCCTATTCGTCAATGCGGGGCAAAGATACTCTGCTCGGCTTGAGGGTGCAAGTGTGAGGCCCAAAGATCGGCTGTGCCATTATCCTCGCTGACAAAAGTAAAGCGGATTAGTTGATGATTTGCTGATAGAGCTGTATTTGAGTTTTTGTTATACTCCCGTCCTTTTCGTTAATGATCATTTTGAGTCTGTGAAGCCATGAGCCAGCCAGAGATATACACTCCCGAGAATCTTTCTCACGTCCACAACCGTCTTGAGTTATTGGCGCCTGCAAAAAATGCTGACTACGGTATCGAAGCCATACGCCATGGTGCCGATGCGGTATACATAGGTGGTCCTGCATTTGGTGCGCGGGCAACGGCGGGTAACAGTGTTGAAGATATCGCGCGCCTGTGCACTTATGCTCATCAATACCATGCTCAGGTATTTGTCGCCCTCAATACCATTTTGATGGATAACGAACTGGCCGACGCCGAAAAACTCATTTGGCAATTGTACGAAGCGGGAGCTGACGCGCTGATTGTGCAGGACATGGGCGTATTACAACTCAATTTGCCGCCGATTGCCCTGCATGCCAGTACCCAAATGGATAACCGCAGTCCAGAAAAAGTGGCGTTTTTAGAGCAAGTTGGTTTTTCTCAGGTGGTGCTTGCCCGTGAATTGGGCTTAAGCCAAATCCGTGATGTCGCCGCGCATACCAATATGCAACTCGAATTCTTTATCCACGGTGCTTTGTGTGTGGCTTACAGTGGTTTGTGTAACTTGAGTCATTCCTTTAGTAACCGCAGTGCTAACCGCGGTGAATGCTCGCAAATGTGCCGCCTGCCGGGGAATCTTAAAACACGTCAAGGGGATGTATTAGCGCAGAATGAACACTTATTGTCTTTAAAAGACAATAACCAAACTGAAAACCTCGAAGCGCTCATTGATGCGGGCATTCGCTCGTTTAAGATTGAAGGTCGCTTAAAGGATTTAAGTTACGTTAAAAACGTCACCGCGCATTATCGCCAAAAGCTGGATGCGATTATGGCGCGTCGCCCTGAGTTTAAGGCTTCATCCCACGGCCGCTGCGAACATAGTTTTACCCCTGATCCTGAAAAGACCTTTAACCGTGGCAGTACAGATTACTTTGTTAACGAACGTAGCCAAGGAATTAAAGATTTTCGCTCGCCCAAATACATAGGCGAAGAAGTCGGTAAAGTGGTCAGCATAGGTAAAGACTTTATCCAAGTGAGTTCGACCCATGAGTTTAATAACGGCGATGGCTTAGCGTTTTTCCCCGCGAATTTTGCTATGGCAAAACAATCCGATGACAAGCTGCAAGGCCTGCGGGTTAACCGCGCCGAAGGGTTAAAACTGCATATATTGCAGGTGCCAAAGGATTTAAAGGTCGGCATGACTTTGTACCGTAACCATAACCAAGCCTTCGAAGCCCTGTTATCGAAAGAATCTTCTAAGCGGATTATCGGCGTCGATTTACGGTTGAGCGACACCCAAGAAGGACTGGCACTGACATTGACGGATATCTATGGCCTTACAGCCACAGTGAATTTAGTGGTAGAGAAGACGCCTGCGACTGATGTCGATAAGACCTTACAAAATACTCGCACTCAGCTGGGTAAGCTCGGCAGTACCGACTTTGTTGCCCGTAGCATTAGTATCGATACGGCCCAAGCTTGGTTCTTGCCTGCATCTGTGCTCAATGGTCTGCGCCGTGATGGTGTGGCCGCTCTAGAGGCTGCTCGTGTGCAAGGTTATGTGCGTCCATTGCCGTGGAAGCATAATCAAGATGCAGTCTATCCCGTCAAGCATTTGAGTTACTTAGGTAATGTTGCCAACGAAAAGGCTAAGGATTTTTATCAACGCCACGGCGTAATTGAGATCCAAGACACCTATGAGAAAAATGGCGTCACCGAAGACGTGCCATTGATGATCACTAAGCATTGTCTGCGCTTTAACTTTAATTTGTGTCCGAAGGAAGTACCAGGCATCAAGGCCGATCCTATGGTGCTTGAAATCGGCAATGATGTGCTCAAGTTGGTATTCGACTGCCCTAAATGCGAAATGATGGTGGTCGGTGAAAACCGTCAAGTGCGAGGCCAGAAGCACCTTTAATATTTGTCATTAGGAGCATTGCCCGAGTGCAATGCTCCTAGCACCTATTCAGCTACATCCACGCACCTACACCAGCCTACCTCTCATTGATGTTGCTCTCACCAGCGTCACTCTCATATTTTCATCAAAGCCTTATATTGCACATGCGGTAATGAGCAGATATCTTATTGAAAATAATATCAATAATAAGGGATGTTAAAATGGGATTGTTAGACGGTTTACTCGGTAATGCTGCTGAGGTTGATTTACAGGAATTAGCCGAGGAATTAAGGCCTATCATGGGCATTCAAGAAGAATTAAAACTCGCCTACAAAGTGATCCGTGATTTGTTTATTTTCACCAATAAACGCCTGATCTTAATTGATAAGCAGGGACTTACAGGCAAGAAGGTTACTTACCATTCAATACCTTATAAATCTATTACCCATTTTGAAGTGGAAACGACAGGGCATTTTGATATGGATGCAGAGCTTAAAATTTGGATCTCAGGCCAGAGTGAACCTTTAGTCAAAGAACTCAAGCGTGGCACGGATGTCGTGGGTATTCAAAAGACTATTGCCACTTTTGCACTTTAGTCTTAGTGCTGCGACTTAGATTCATTTAGTGCTATCAAGCTTGGAATTGTTATCGCAAGCTGACGGTTAATGTGAGTAAGGTAAGCCAAGTTTTATCTGGGCTTACCTATCCTCGCTATCGAGTGTGATTCAAATCTGCTTGATTAATTTAACACTATCCTACTTGTGCTAGTGGAGTGCTCTATCGGTTCGCCCGCCATAGTATAGGTTTCGGAAAGCTTGAGTTTGCCTTGCTCATCGTATTGATTGTGGATGCCGACCCAGAATTGCTCCTGTCCTTGAATTTGTAAATTACCTTCTTCTGCAATCTGGCGATTGGGATGATAGCGTTTCATTGCATAAAGCTTGCTTTCATCATCAAATTTTAAGTGATAAGCCAATATGGGTTCTTCGGTGTGAGTGGCGACATCTGCTATTGTTTTATCTTCTCGCTGTTTTGTCGCGGTATTGCCATTGGGTGCGTGATACTTCTGACGAGATAAATATGCGTTATTTCTACTATTGCTAGCATGATGTTCGCTGTCATCCGTACGGTTATTTGGTCCGTTACTTTGCCCATCAGCATCGTCTTCATCATAGTCATAACTAGGATTTTCTGGGCTATCCCATTCAGGTTCTTCATCTTCCTGAGTTGCTATATTTTCATGAAAATCAAAGTAGTGACGGCTTTCTATCAGTTGTCCTTGTTCATCTAGCCAGGCTTCGCGGTACACTTTTCCTTGGGGCGTAAAACGTTGCCAATGGCCGATATCGAGGTAACGACCATTAGTAATTTGGATTGTGCCAGTTTCTAAAATTAAACCTTGAGGGGACAAGGATTTAGAGCTAAATAAATCCTCTTGCGTACGGGTGAGTAACCAGCGAATGGCGCCATCTTCATAGTATTCGATGCGAGTATCGGCAATACCTTCTTGATAGTATTCCCTTTGATTATTATCAAGATTATAGCCGCAGCGGGTATTCGAGTGACTCTGATAGGATTCGAGGATCCCTTTGTTATTATAAAAGCTGGACTCTTTGAGGTAGCCTTGGCCATCACGAACTTCATATTCAGAAATTGTACGTATCGTGCCATCTTCATAAAACCAGCGAGCTGTGCCATCACGGTTGCCCTGTGTGTGCGGTAAGTACATCTGAATTTGCTGGTTTTCGTGGTATTCAATAAAAGGGGCTACCGAGAGATTATTTTTATATTGGCCTTCGGCCGAAAGCACGCCACTTTTATAATAGCTTCTAAATAGACCTTCCCTGAGTCCCTTTTCAAGATAGATCTCAAGGGCGAGTTGACCATTGTCATGATACCAAAGGGCCATGCCTTGTTCTTTGCCATCCTCAAAATAGATTTTTTCTTCAATTTGGCCATTGGGATACCATTTTACATGTTCGCCATGTAATTGGCCTTCGGTATTGAAGGGTTCACGCCATGCAGGCTTACCTGAGTCGTAAAACTCTTCAATGACTTTACCCGTCACATCGTTACACACTTTTTGTTTAATTGCTCCATTGGGATGATACCAAACGGCTTCATATTCATAGCCTTGGTTGTAATATCTTTCAGCTTCTAGTGAACCATCAGGGTAATATTGTTTTTCAATTCCGTGGATAACATCTTGCACTAAGGGCCGGATCAGCTGTATTTGTCCAGATTCATAGTGGCGAGTTAACGTATTGATATAATAGCCATTGCTATCTTGTTCGGCGGTTTCTTTAAGCTGACCATTGCCATAAAAGTATTGAATAAATTGACCTTGGGGATGGCGATCGTCTATTTGATTGATCTTGCCCTCATGGTCGTACCACGTTTGTGTTCCAAGTTGCTGATCATTAATAAAGTTGCCTTCAAATAACAGGGTACCTAGGGCATTGAATTGACGGGTCACGCCATTACGTTCGCCAAAATAGTTTGAATCGACGGCTTGGGTAAGTCCTGGGCTTTGGGTGATGATTCTAAGTATACCCGCACCATCTTCAGTATTGAGTTGGTGAAAAGTGCGGTGCAGTTGGCCTGTTAGGCTGGCGTAATCTTGAATATCGCCTTGCACTATATTGTCTGCATCGAGGGTAAAGTGGCTTATCAATAATGCATCGAGATTGTTAAGCTCAACTTGCCACAACGCCTTTATTTGGCTGTTCTTTTTGGGGGTGATACTGCACACTTTTACCTTGTCGAGCCAAAAGTGCTGCTCGGGGAAAGGGAATTGATTGCTGATTTCGAGGCGGTCGAATTCGGTATGGTGGAAGTCGCAGCATTCATTGGCGTTTTCCCAGCCCAAGAGTTCTATGACTTGGGGCGTATCGTAGTGATAGAGAGTTAAGCCGTGGTCGGCATTTTCTTCGC
This sequence comes from Shewanella sp. SM21, assembly GCF_025654335.1. NCBI lineage: Bacteria > Pseudomonadati > Pseudomonadota > Gammaproteobacteria > Alteromonadales > Shewanellaceae > Shewanella > Shewanella sp. SM21. The sequence goes on along the minus strand of NZ_JAKKRL010000010.1, from coordinate 146,047 downwards.
AAGAAGTCGCGTCTGCCTTTGTCGCATGAATTTTTAAGCTGAAATGACGCTGGAATAGCGGCGCAGCAACTGACGGCTCCTGCGTTAAATCTTGTTCTTGGCTGAGTGTTTGTGATTCAGTTTGAAGATGAATGTCTTTTGGAACGCGGCTAGTTTGGTTTGAGGGAAATAACTTGGCTTTGAGTGCGCGAAACAACGACATTGGGGGAAATCTCCATATCCATATGTAAAACAATAAGCTTATCTGAGGGATACTCATGGCAATTGAGTATTTCTGTGCGCATATCATAGCGGTTTATGGATTAGTTTCTCAATGCTTGATTGCTCCAAATACCGTTTAATCAGAGTGGCACATTAATAAAAGCAGAGGAATAAAGACAAAATGCTTGATAACTTTTTTGCAAAATTTCCCACAGATTTATCGGTGGAAGTGTTTGAAAAACTGGCGGGCAATAACACTGTGACCATTGAGCGCATCGTTTCCAATGGGCAATCTACGCCCGAAGGTCAATGGTACGATCAAACTCAACATGAATGGGTGATGCTGCTCAAAGGCGAGGCGACGCTTGAATTTGAACAAGGTGAACCCGTTACGCTAACCCCTGGAGATTACTTAACGATTCCGCCCCATCAAAAACATCGAGTCGCTTCGACTTCTATAAGTTCAGAAACCCTATGGCTCGCGGTATTTTACGATTAATTAAGGCTATAGGTTAACGATTCTGCCATAGCCAACTGGGCGTATTGAGTAAGTCTTGGCCTTGGATCTGCGTTTGGCCTAAGGTTTTGTCTAAGGCTAAGGTATTGCAGTGTTCAAATTGACTTAAGGCATTAATAAGCCGATTAGCATGGGAAACCACCCACAACTGGCACTCTTCCGATACCTTAGCGATTAAGCGTGCAAGCGCAGGTAATAAGTCGGGATGTAGGCTAGTTTCTGGCTCATTTAACACCATAAGCTCTGGCGGTCTTGGGGTCAGTAGGGCGGCGATTAACAGCAAATAGCGCAGGGTGCCATCCGACAATTCACTGGCATTGAGTGGCCTTAATAAGCCATTTTGATGAAATGCGAGTACTAAAATACCGCCCGCTTGGGGTTCAATGCGAACTTTAGCACCGGGAAACGCATCGCTCACCGCATGATCAAAAGCCGTTTTATCACCTATCTCAAAAATGGTTTGAATTGCTGATGCAAGGTCGCGCCCATCGTGGTGCAATACTGGCGTGGCTGTACCTAATTGTGGACGACGGGCTGGCGCTTCTGCATCGGTTCTGAAGTGATCGTAAAAGCGCCATGCGCGGATACTGTCGCGAAGCTTGAGCACTTCAGGGCTGCGCTCTGGATCGGCAAGTTCGGTAAAAATACTGTCGCCGGTTTGCAGGTGTGCGCCTAAGGTTATCCAGCCTTGTCCGTCAGCACTGCGACTCTTCACCATAGGACCACGGCGCTCAACCAATACAGTTGAGGGTCTATACTTAGGCCCGTTCCAAATGGCTTCGCGCTTGATTTGTGGATCTAAGCCAAACAGCGTAGTGGCGTCGGGTTTGGGTAAACCGAGTTCAATAAGATAGCTAAAATCTTCGCCAGCAAATCCAAGCTTTAGGCGTTTTGGCGCTTGCCTGACGGTGGCTTCAATGGCGGTGTCGCCTGCTAGCATATTTTTGGTGGGGTTTTCTGGTCCCGCCCAAAAGCTGGAGTCGAGTCCGCCTTCTTGGGCTAAAGCATTGACAACGCCGCCTTGCGCCGTTTGTGCGAGTAAACGTAGTGCCTTGTATAGATTCGATTTACCACTGCCATTCGCCCCAGTGATCAAATTGAGTTGCCCTAGGGGCAAGACGATTTCACGCAGAGAGCGATAATTGAAAATAGCGAGTGTGGTCAGCATAGAATATCCAAGACTGAAACAAGCTGATAAGCCAGTAAATTTATCGACAAAGTAAATTAAACATGACGATAAAACAATGGCATTTACAGTAGCACTTTGTTGAGCACTCTTTGCCAGTTACCACCCATAAAACGGTCGCGGTCGGTAGATTTAAAGCGCGCCTTGGCTAAGGCATCGTCGATACGGCTCATGCGGTCGATATGATTCAGCTCGGGGATTACTACATGCCTTGGCTCTGCATCAAAACCTAGCACGCCTTTCGCCCTCAGGCTGTACCACCATTCTTGATATTCTTTAATGCCTTTGGCGTTGTCATTGCCGAGTGCCAGTAGGTTTTCTTGGCCTCGGAGCGGGAAGTCATTAGCGATTGCCACGCAGTCCACTCCACCAACACGCATAACGTATTCCAGTTGTCGAATATAATCATCAATCGTGGGCACGGCATTATTGGTAAGCCAGAAACTCATCATAAATACGCCGAATACGCCGCCGCTATCGCCGATGGCGCGGATCACTTCATCGGGAGAACAACGGGCATGGTTTACTATACCGCGCGCTGCGCCGTGGCTTTGCACTATGGGTGATTTAGTGATTTTTGCGACATCTAAAGCGGTTTGAGCGCTGGAGTGACTCACATCGACTAAGATATTGGCATGATTGAGTTTGGCGATAAGCTCGTGCCCGTGGGCCGTGAGTGGTTTATTGAGTCCGCCACTGGCATCATTATCTAAGGCGCCACCGGCAAAGGTATTGCCGTAATGGTGGGTGAGTTGCAGTACGCGTAGCCCTTGTTGATGAAACTCATCTACCCGCGCCCACTGGTTAGCTTCACTGTCTTCTTCGACACAATCTGCGCCTTGGATTTGAAAGTATACCGCAGTGCGCTGGCTGTCGCGGGCACGTTGAATATCTCGCCCCCTCAGACCTTGCAGTAAAATATCGGGATGATCGCTCACCCGTTTAGCGGCCTGCTTAATGCTTTCCATACAAGCTTTATAGGTGCGTTTGTAGTTTTGAGTGCCATCGGCTTGTTCTATGGTCTCAATAGCCGAAATATCGCAAAGATAGGCATCGAGCTTAGCGGCAGTTACATCATTTAAGTCATCGGGAAGGAAGGATAAACCATCGACATATATCCGCCTTTGTTGGGCGGCAAAGCTAGGTAAACTGGCGAGTGGACTTAACAGAGTTGCTGCGCCAAGACCTTTAAGGAGTGTACGACGGTAGTGATTGACTGCCTTGATGGGCATGCTCGGTTCCTATCAATAACGCAAATGTAACTTCTTTATACCTTTTTAGGGCGTAGAAGTCTTTGATTAAATCCCTTTTTTGGCCTTTGCCCCTGAGCAAGAGTTGTGATTATTTGTTGTTGCCGAGTGGTTTCAATTATTGCTTGTCGCAGTAAATGAAAACCCTCGGGTTATGATTATCGAGTGGCTTCAAGCATTGCTTTTGCCAGTGAGTTAAGGCCGTTGGTGCGCGATGGGCTGAGCTGACCTTCTAGGCCCAATTGTTTGAAGTAAGCTATAGGATCAAATGCTTGGATTTCAGCGCGGCTTTTACCATGGCAGGCGCCAAGCAATAATCCAATCAATCCCTTAACGATGCGGGCATCGCTGTCGGCTAAATAATAGTGCCTGCCAGCCTGTTCTAGATGATAAATCCACGCATCACTTTCACAGCCTTTTACTTGAGCGGCCTCGATGCGAAGCTGAGGGCTTAAACTTGGTAAGTCTTTCCCTAACAACATAATTTGGCGATATCTTTCCTGCCAGTTAGGGGCATTGGTAAAACGCGCCAGCAAGGTTTCGGCATCTTGCACTAAATAGTGAAAATCGGCCTCATTTGGCATAGGCATGATTGAATCTGTCATAGGGCTAAATCCTATCTAACTTATTTTGAGCATCGTATGAGTGGCGTAGAGCAGTGGCTAAATGCTGGATTACAGCAGCAAGTCTTTTACCGAGGCTAACGCGGCAATAAAGCGGTCGATATCGTCTTTATTGGTGTAGATACCGATAGAGGCGCGGCAACAGCCCTTAAGATTCAGACTCTGCATTAATGGCATGGCGCAGTGATGGCCGCAGCGCACGGCAATACCTTGTTGATCCAGTAAAATGCCCACATCTTGGTGATGTTCATCGGCAAGATTAAAGGCGACGACGCCGATATTGTCATCAAAGGCGCCGTATAAATGCACTTCACCGAGCGCGCGCAATTGGCTTTGTAAATAGTTAACTAGTTCAGCTTCATAAGCTTGAACCTGCGGAGTGAGCTCGGTTTGTAAAAATGTAATGGCCGCGCCCAAACCTATGACTTCAGCAATCGGCGGTGTGCCCGCTTCTAAGCGATTCGGCAGGTTGCCAAATTCTGTCGCCTCAAAACTCACGCGTTTAATCATCTCGCCGCCAGTTAATAGTGGCGCGAGATTATCTAACGCGTCGAAACGGCCGTAAAGCACACCAACACCAGTGGGACCATACATTTTATGCCCCGAGAAGACGTAAAAATCACAATCGATTTCAGTCACATCCAGCGTTAAATGCGCCACTGCCTGCGCGCCATCAACTAAGGTGATAGCACCTTGTTTTTTCGCTAACTGCACTAGCTGAGCCACGGGATTGACTGTACCTAGGGCGTTGGAAACATGACATAGGGCGACGATTTTAGGCTTTAACTCGAGCAAGGTTTTATAGGCGTTAATATCTAAGCGGCAATCCTGACAGAGCGGGATTGGTTTAATCATTGCCCCTGTGCGTTTCGCCAGTTCCTGCCAAGGCACTATATTGGCGTGGTGAGCGGCGGCGTCGATTAATATCACATCGCCAGCGCTTAATTGGGTAGTCAGCCCAAAGGCGACTAAGTTGATTGATTCTGTGGTGCCGTGGGTAAAAATGATTTCTTCGCGGCGTTTTGCCTTCAAAAATTGTTGCAACTGATCGCGCACGTTTTCATAGCTTAAGGTCGAACGCGCTGATAACTGATGTGCAGCACGGTGTACATTCGCATTGTCGTTAGCGTAAAACTGCGCCATCACATCTAACACCATTTGCGGTTTCTGGCTGGTGGCTGCGGTGTCGAGATAACACAAGGGATAGACATCAAGCAGTTGATTTAACGCTGGGAATTGCGACCGAATCTGAGCATTTAGCTGATATGCCTCAGATGAGCAAAGTGTCACTGTGGTATCAGGCATAGCACTCGCTGAGGCATGGGCTGTTTCAATGTCAGCCATTGTATTCGTCGCTGTGTTAGTCACAGTATTTGGCGTAGGCGATGCAGGTTGAGTCATAGATGAGGCTAAAGGCAATGAAAAAGGCCATGGGATCTTCTGTGATCTGCCATGTGAATGCAAGTTTTAGCGGTTTGTTGAGGCGTTGGTATCGGACAGTGGTATTGAACGCCTAATTTCACCAAGGTCTGTTCAAACTGTTGCCTAATAGATATTTCGCACGCCTTAAACGGTTTTAGACTCTAACGCATCATTGAGCTTAGCTATGATGCGATTTTTCTAATGTTTAAGTTTTTCTTTTAAATTCAGCTAATACTTTACGCTTAATTCATCCACCGAAAGTTAAAACTCCGACTATCCTAAATTGGACGTCCTTCGTTGTCAGTGTTTTGCTGGAGAGTAGTTTTATGGTGAAGCTTTTAAAAGACTTACGGATTAAACATAAGATGATCGCCCTCGTTGGGGTGATGTTAGTGCTGATCTTGATTTTGTCTGGATTTAGTCTGTTGAAGATGCAGCGTGTATCGGAGGAAATTCATGGCATTGCAGAAGAGAATATTCCATTAGTCAGGCTATCGACAGACATCACCATTAAGCAGCTTGAAAGCTCTGTCATTCTAGAAAAAGCGTTTCGTGCCGCGGACATTGAAACCGCATCGAGCCAGCAAATTTTAGTGGCTTTTATTGCGGATGTTATCAAGAACAATGAAGACATTAGCAAGGAGTTACTCTCGACTCAGTCTATGCTCAATGAGGCATTAAAAGAGGCTGAAAATCCGCAATTACATGAAAAAACTCAGCAGTTAAATCAAGAGATTGGCACTATTATTCAACGTTTTGGTAATTATGAAGCCCTGCTTGCCACTGTGATTACTGGAATACAGCAAAAAGAAGAACCTGCAGCCTTGGCTAAGCGGGTTGAATCTTTAGAGATTGCGCAAAACGAATTTAATACTGAGCTGAGGCAATTCGTTGAGCGTTTAGAGCAAATGACCCAAACTGCGGTTTCTGTGACTGAGGAAGAAGAACTCAGGGCGATTTATGGCTTAACGATTATTTCGATAGTGTCTTTAGTCATAGGATTATTGATTGGCATCGCTTGCAGTCAATACATGGTCAAATCTATCAATCGGTTACGTAATTCTGCCGCCATGATGGAAAAGGGCAACTTTAACCAAGAGTTACGTGTCGATTCCAAGGATGAATTAGGCGAACTTACCGTCAGTATGAATCAAATGGCGTGGACCTTAAGTAAAACTGTTGGCCAAGTGATTGCTCGAAGTGAAGAAATTGCCTCTATGGTGACCGAGCTTAATGCGGTGGCCGAGAACAATCGTGAGGCCATGTTGAGGCAGCAAGATAATACCGATCAAGTAGCTGCTTCTATGACCCAAATGGCGGCAACGATCACTGAAGTGGCGAGCAGTGCCGAAACCGCTTCGTACTCAGCGGGACAAGCCGAGCATAAAGTGAAAGAAAGTTGTGAAGTTGTCGATGCGAGCGAAAAAATCTCGAAGCAGTTGGTTGCCAGCGCCCAGTATTCAAATCAACTTATTCAACAGGTTCAGGCAAGTACGGGAAAAATCCTCAACTTTGTTTCAGTGGTCGATGCGATTGCGGGGCAGACGAACTTATTAGCTTTGAATGCATCGATTGAAGCGGCACGGGCGGGAGATCAAGGTCGTGGTTTTGCTGTCGTTGCCGAAGAAGTGCGGGCATTGGCAACGCGCAGTCAAACGGCCACGCAGGAGATCAGCGATCTTATCCAAACACTCGTGAAAGATGCCAAATCCTCAGTCGAATCCTTCGCCAATAACGATAAGCAAATCAGTGAGTCATCACTGCTCGTTAATCAAGCCAAGCAACACTTATTTGAGATTTTAGATGCGTTGACTGAACTGACTCAGGCTAATACTCAAGTCGCGACCGCTAGTGAGGAGCAAGCCGTGACCGCCGAAGATATTAGTGAGCGCATTAATGCGATTCGTGATTCGGGTGAGTTGGTACTCAGCAGCGCTAACGAAACAGCTAAAGCCAGCGAGTCACTGTCTAAGCAGGCGAATTCATTGAGGGAAACGATGCAGCAGTTTAAGGTGCGAGTTGTTTAAATGCATTAGCCCATAATTCAGTGTGCCAACGACTGACAGTGGTTAACTTAACTGCGCCACTTCATCTTAGCTTGAGCCTCATTTGTGCCTTAACTCAATGTGAGGTGTGTATATCCCCAAACAATTTGAAGATGCAGGATTCAAGTTGTTTGGGATATAGGTCTCTCTTGTTATCCGACACACAATTGCCGTAAAAATGATACTGGTTGTGCAGTGACTTGCAACAAACTGTTGTAATATGTAGCGCTAAATAACGACTAAAAATGTGAATTAAATGGGCATGCGTATTCTTTGGCTTCTTGTGTTAACACTGAGCATTCTTCCTAGAACCGCTGCAGCATCAGATATTGCGAGCAGTGTTACTGGAGGAACTAATCGCCTTGCAGACGGCGGTGATTTTGAGCTGGGCATGAGTGTTTACGGGATTAATCAAGTCGATGTTCGGCAAACGGATTCAGGTTCTGCACAGTTGTCGCTGTTAGTCAGTGGCATGTACCAGTACAAAGGGCTGTTTGTTGAGATGATCCATCAATCTCAAGATGGCATTAATTTGGGATTTAATCTGTGGAGCTCAGAGGATTGGTCATTAGAACTGCTATTGGCTAACTTGCAAGGTTCTTGGTCCCGTCCTGATGTGGATCCCAGTACGCTGGATGAAGCTGGCCGCAATGCTTATCTACTATCGGAAGATTCTCTCTATGTTGGTGCCGGTTTTCGTGCCACACGTTATTGGGGCGATAACTATGTTTTTCAGTATAGATTAGTATCTGATTATTATGATGATCAAGGTATTCAAAGTTCTGCCAGATTGGGTAAGTCTTGGCAGGTTCGTAATTGGAATTTTCACGTATTGGGGAGCGTAGGTTACTCATCTGCCACCTTGAATCGCTATCTTTTTGGGATCAGTAAGGAAGAAGCCACTGAACGCTTTCCCGAGTATCGACCGGATAGCTCTTTCAGTTACGGCATGGAGTTAGGGGTTGCCTATCCGCTGAGTGAAAATTTTGTCTTTCGGGCCATGTATCGCTTCAATGTGTTATCCCAAGAAGTGACCGACAGTCCCTTCAATCAAGCGAGTTATACATCGTATTTTAATGCTTCTCTTAGCTATGTGTTTTAGGAGGAGGGCATGAACCGATTTTATCAATTGTTAGCGGTAGTGATGCTGAGCGCGCCTTTTTTGGCTTGGAGTCAGGATGATGCCGTTATTTTTACCGCAACCCCAGAACGCTGCATTGCACTGCATAAAGGGCAAACTTGCTATCAGGATGTATTGTTTCGATGGCAGACACCCGCGAGCGGCGAGTACTGCCTCATACTGACAGACCGTCAGCACCAGTTAACCTGCTGGACTGGCAAAGCTTTGCAAGAATATCAATATAGTTTTGAAGGGGATAAAACGGCGACTTTTAGTCTTATCCGTAATGATGATGTGCAACCGCTCGCGCAAGTTAAAGTGGTCGTGACATGGGTTTATAAGGCCCCTAAACAGAGTCAGTCCGGTTGGAGGTTATTCTAATATGTCAGTTGCAAAGCATATCTTAGTCGTAGAGGACGATACCTCACTGGCAGAGTGGATCAGTGATTATTTACTGGATCACGGTTACGGAGTCACAGTGGCCAGCCAAGGTGATTTTGCCTTAGAGATGATAGCCGATGAGATGCCTGACTTAGTGCTACTCGACGTGATGATGCCCGTTAAGAATGGCTTCGATGTGTGTAAGGAGGCCAGGGCATTTTATACTGGGCCCATTTTATTTATGACGGCTTGCGTTGAGGACGGCGATGAAATCCGCGGGTTAGATGCCGGGGCTGATGATTACCTCACTAAGCCGATTCGACCACAGGTGCTGTTAGCGCGGATAAAGGCCCTGTTACGCCGAGTGAGTGATGAGGAGCAAAAGCAGCAATTAGTGTTTGATTCTTTAGTGTTAAATGCGACGGCAAAGTCAGTCACCATTGATAAACAGCCGCTGGATTTGAATGCCAATGAGTTTGATGTTTTGTGGCTGCTGGCATTGAAGGCGGGCACGATAGTGAGTCGCAATGAATTGGTGGCCCAACTGCGGGGCATTGAATACGATGGCCTAGACCGCTCGGTGGATATTCGCATATCGCGCTTACGCAAGAAGTTGCAGGAAGCGTTGAGTCAGCCCTATAAAGTAAAAACCATTCGTGGCAAGGGATATTTGTTTTGCCGCGATGAGGCCGAGCAAGCTTTATGAAGAAGTTAATGACTTCTCTGGTGCTGGTCGTGCTGGTGGCCATTGCCAGCCTAGGCTGGTCGATAAGTGAGTTTGCAACACTTATTGATCCTGATAATGAAACGCCTAGCCCAGCAACTCACCTCGCGGCATTAAAACTGCTGGGCGGCTCACTGGCGCAAACCTTAGATAACGATCCCGCTCCAAATAATGCGTTTATAGACAACTGGAATCAGCGAAATGCAGATCAATTGTCTTTGGTGAATGAAGCGGATTTTGTCTTACCCTCAGCCCTAAAGACAGAGTTTTATTCAGGGGAATCATTACTGCTGGAGTCCGATGATGGCATCTCTTTGCACTATTTATTGCCTAAAACGGGTCAGGTGCTGAATATCAATACCCAGATAGTGACGCCCGCTGATGTGAGTTTTAACGCGAACAAGCTGTATACCATGCTTTTTTATGGCGGTGTGGTGGTGATTTTATTGGTGTGGGTGTCTCCTTTAATCCGCCAACTGGTTAATCTCAGTAAGGTGACTCAAGCATTTGGTATGGGAGAATTACAGCAGCGAATTGTGGTCAGTAAAGCGTCCTATATAGGCACAATAGAAAGTGAATTCAATCGCATGGCAGATCGCATCCAGCAATTGATCGATGACAATAAATTGCTTAGTCGGGCAGTTTCCCATGATTTAAAAACTCCGATTGCGCGGCTGCGATTTGGTATTGCGGCGTTAGAAGAAACCCAAAGCGAACAACTTAGGGTGAAGTATTTTCAGCGATTGAACCGCGATCTGGACACTATGGAAGAGTTGGTCATGACACTGCTCAGCTATGCCCGTCTCGATGAGGCGAATATCCAACCTGATTGGCAACCTATTGAGCTTAATACTTGGTTGCTGGAAAAGTATCAAGGCCAAGTATACTCAGGGTTTTCAGTGGAACTCATCACCTGCCCAATACCGTTGAACATCAAAACAGATCCTAAGTACTTGTCAATGCAGGTGAATAACTTGCTCAGTAATGCGCTGCGTTTTGGCCGTGCCAATATCCGGCTGATGTTGGCATCGGAAGATGGGATTGCGTGGTTACACGTTGACGATGATGGCCCTGGCATAGATGAACAGGAATCTGCTCAAGTGATTAAACCTTTTGTGCGTGGTCAGCATAGCCGCGGAAATTCCGGTCATGGCATGGGTCTGGCGATTGTCGATAGAATTGGTTGTTGGATGGGTTCGCCATTACGTATTGGCCGTGCTCCTGACTTGGGTGGGGCTCGCATGTCACTAAAATTCAAGGCTGAAGTTTAAAGTTGGGGTTTAATATGATTGGTGTAATGCGAGGTTTGAGTCGTTTTTGTCTGTTTCTTTAACATGAGCTGAAGCGAGCAATGCGGTTAGGCCTGCGTCATCTAATCTGCTGAGTTGATTTAGAGACAGAGGCAGAATGACTCAACTCACTATACGAATGAGTGCTTAACGAATTGGTGCTAAACAGGGGGGATTTATAAATAAAACGCACCAGCCTTGATACCTAACGAGAATCTAGACTGGTGCATTTTTGATGAGCAATTAACTTTTCACATTGACATTGTTAAGTATGTAATCTGTTTCATAGATGCGGGAACTCGCATTTTCTGGCTTGCTATGTAAACCTGTGACTTCGACCATGACAGAGGTTTCTTGATTCATCGTTGAACTCCCCCACAAGATATCCTTACTCGCGCTCGCTCCTACTCCAAACTGGCCAATTGCATCACGATCGGTTTGTTCGTGAGTAAAAGTGAAGTAGTTATAACCCGCTTGTTTGCATAACTCTGCTGACTTACGCATGACGTACTTTCGGGCCAATGCGCGGTCAGTGTTGGTATTGCCAACAAAGCTTATCTGCCAGCTATCGGGTGCAATCTGTGCGGTTTCAAATCCTTTACCGAAAGACCAAAATTGCTTTTCGGTATCGTAGGAAGTGGCACAAGCTGAAAGCATCAGAGCTAATCCAGCACATAAAAACGTTTTTCTGATAAGTGTCATGGTCTTGTCTCGTCAGGTTGTTTAGAAGCTATAGTTCACGCCAAGGGTAGTCACCCACTGGTTGTTACTGTCTATTAGCGGAGAGTCTGCCATGTTGGCACCTATGTGCGAGTAACCTGTGGCTTGAGTAATATCTAAATGCTTAGTGACTGGAATAACCAAAGCGTAGCCTAGCTTATAGGCAAAGGTGCCGTCGGCTTGATAGGCAGGGCGCTGCGCCGTAGCTTCAGATGACGTCACACCTGTGTAGTAGTTTGCAAAGTCTTTACTGAAGTAGTGCACACCCGCATAAGGCACCAGATCACCGAAGCCTACATTTATTGGATGGTAATAGGTGATATCAGCCTGAAAACCATCATAAATATTGGTGACATCGTGTTGGAATTTAGTTGATAGCGTGCCATTTCCTAAATGAATGTCGGCGTTTAAACCCAGATCACCACTGAATTTGCGATCCTTCATGCCCGTTAAAATATCCGCATCATCGGCATCAAAGCCGGGATTGGCAACGGCAAAGATACTGAAATTAACGGCACTATCGTTCGTGCCTAAAAAGCGGTAGTTGATGCCGGACAGATCGGCGTTGAAGTCTTCACCATGGTAGCCGCCATTGAGGTAGGCACCTGTCTGGTGATCTTGACCCTTATAAAACTGACTACCAGTAGCAACACCTGCGCCAGCAAAGAACTGATCTTGATGACTATAGATATTACCGTTACGAATGTAGGTATTGCTTTCAGCAAGAGCGTGGCTTGACATCAAAACACTTGTGATTACAAAGCAAAGTTTTTTCATTTTTTTATCCTTAAGACATCTGTCTAGTGACTGTGATGCCACTATATTTCACTTCTTAAAAGGACTCTGTATCCGAATGTAACCTAGATAAGGTTTGAAAGGAGGGGAATCTCTTATTAAACGAGGAGGGATTAGGTTTGTAATAAGGTTTTAAGATTATTAATTTTTAAAATTGATAGCATCAAGAGCGTTTCTTGATGCTATTAGGTCATCGAATTAACCAAGTAGCAGACTAATTCCAAACTTTACACTGATTACAAATAGCGACACCGTTATATAGGTCATGCGTTCTTCTACTTTTACAGATACTGCATGGCTGACCGTCAGCATTTTCATCTAAGATTGCAGCATGTTCTACTTGGGGGATTTCCTGCGGAACTACCTCTGAGCCACAATGTTTACACCTTCGGGCTGCGCATTTTATTTCTTCAGCGCATTCTGGGCAGTCACGATAAAGTGATTTATCTTCTTGAACATTTTCATTTGTGTGTGCTTGAGCCTCATTTTTCGTGATTGCAGGCATACAAGCAACGCAAATAATGCCAATCAATGGACTCACAATAAATGAGATGAAGAACCATAAAACGGCTGATCTGTTTTTACTGGAAGCTATAATTGCAGTGACAAAACATAGCATTAGCCAAAAAAGTATATAGAACATGATAAGGTCCATTTAATTAATTGAGGTGTGATTCTACCGCTGAAAAGCCTATAGCATCAGGTGCATTTACCTGATGCCATAGTTCCACTATTTAACCCGATTATCGACTAAGGGCAAGGTAATCTAAATTGATCGGACAGTTGGTTTAATCGCACTAATAGCTCTGGTGATAAGGTGACTTTTAAACTGTCGATGTTTTCTTTCAGTTGATATAAGTCGGTGGCGCCTATGATATTGGAGCCGACAAACTTACGTGAGTTAACAAAAGCTAACGCCATTTGTGCGGGCGTGAGTTTGAACTCGCGGGCCAAATCGACATAGGCTTTTGTCGCCTCCAGAGCCATTTGCGAACCTGTATAGCGGGCGAAACGCTTAAACAAGGTCAGGCGCGCGCCTTCAGGCCATTGGTCGTTGCAATATTTTCCCGTCAAGGCGCCAAAGGCCAGTGGCGAATAGGCCAGTAATGGCAAGTTTTCGCGGTGACTGATTTCGCTCATGCCGACTTCGAAACTGCGATTAAGCAAGTTATAGGGATTTTGCACACTCACAATACGCGGCAAGCCATGTTTTTCGGCGAGTTGCAGGTACTTCATCAAGCCCCAAGGCGTTTCGTTCGACACACCGATATAGCGCACTTTACCTTGGCGGATCACTTCGGCGAGCGCTTCTAGGGTTTCAAGTATCGGTGTTTGATGTTCATGCTCTTGTTGATCGTAAAACAGTTCACCAAAGAAGTTGGTATTACGGTCAGGCCAATGGATTTGATAAAGGTCGATAGTGTCTATTTGGAGGCGTGCTAAAGATGCATCGACCGCTTGGTGGATGTTGTTCCAGTCCAGCGCCATATTTTTGCGAATGTAATCACTTTTACCCCCCGGTGCGGCAATTTTAGTGGCGATCACTAAGTCGTCTCGGTTACCGCGGGCCTTAATATATTGCCCTAGGATACGCTCGGTTTCCCCTTGGGTTTCCGGCTTAGGTGGTACGGGATACATTTCCGCCGTATCGATAAAGTTGATGCCATTGCCTATGGCGTAGTCCAGCTGTGCAAACGCTTCGGCTTGGGTATTTTGTTCGCCCCAAGTCATAGTGCCCAAACAAATTTTACTGACCTCAAGATTAGAATGCGGTATGCGTCTGTATTCCATCTATTTCTCCTACGGAAACTCTCTTAGTTTGAGGCTACCAAGCTTTTGCTGTAAAGCAAAGGTTAAACCATAGGTTGAAATGTTAGTGCGCTAAAAATAGCCAGCAAGTTTAGCCATCCTGCCCCATTTTGAGGCATGCCATTGGCTGAAGTTTGTTCGCTGAGTTGCTCTTTTAACGGTTTTAGCGCTTTACTGCACTGAAATGGAGATTTTGGCTTATTTTTGTAAACCTTAGGTACTACTAAATCAGTAATGACGTATTTATGAATAAATTGTTATAAAACTACATTTGCAGATTACAGTAAGCAAGGATGTGAATCTGTGTCACAAAATTGCGTAAATTTACGTATCTAACTTACGAATTTGCAGCGGAATGTGACGCCAATATCGGAATCTGCGTTAACAAATCTCTACCCTAAATTTATCTAAAAATTTTTCATGGTTGATATTTGTGATGGCAGATTTTTCAAACCAAATTGTAACGATCAAAAAAGGCCTCGACTTGCCGATTGTTGGTGAGCCGCGACAGGTCATTGAACTCGGTGCTAAGCCATCCCAAGTGGCTGTTCTGGGAGAAGAGTTCGTTGGGCTTAAGCCGACGATGTTGGTCGAAGAGGGTGATTTTGTTCAAAAGGGCCAAGCCCTATTTGAAGACAAAAAAACGCCAGGAGTCTTGTTCACTGCACCCGCTAGTGGCCAAGTCGTAGCGATTAACCGCGGCGAGCGTCGAATTCTACAATCAGTCGTCATTCGTTGCGATGACGGTGAAAACCGCGATGGGCAGATTTCTTTCGATATCCATCAAGACATCGCCGCTCTCCCTCGGCCAACCGTTCAAGACCAGTTGGTGAAGAGTGGTCTATGGACTGCCCTGCGTACTCGGCCTTTCTCGCGCGTGCCTGCGCTCGATAGCACGCCAGCAGGTATTTTCGTCACCGCTATCGATACTAATCCACTGGCCGCTGATCCCCGTTTGATTATCGCCGAGCAAACTGAGGCTTTTAAAGCTGGCTTGCTGGTGTTGAGCCGTTTAACCGAAGGCAAGGTTTACCTGTGCCAGGATAAGGGCGAAGCGATTGTTAAAGAAGCATTACCACAACTTGAGGTGCGCCGTTTTGATGGTGTTCATCCTGCGGGTTTAGTGGGCACTCATATTCACTTTACTTTGCCAGTGAGTTTAGAACGTCAGGTATGGCATATCGGTTATCAAGATGTGATTGCCTATGGCAAGTTATTCCAAACTGGTGAGTTGTATACCGACCGCATCGTCGCCTTAGGTGGCCCGAGCGTGCTGAACCCGCGTTTACTGCGCACTCAGTTGGGCGCTGAGCTAAGTGCCTTAGTGAGTGATGAAATCAAACCTGGCCATAACCGCGTGGTATCGGGATCTGTGTTATCTGGCCATACCGCGGCGGGCGTACATGACTTTTTAGGCCGATTCCACAACCAAGTATCAGTGTTGAGCGAAGATTCGCAGCACCATGTTCTCCCTTGGGTGCGCGGTGGTTCTGACAAATTCTCCATCACTCGTGCCGTAACATCACGTCTGTTTGGTGCGACTAAATTGTTCGAGTTTACGACTCATCAGGGCGGTTCAGCTCGCGCCATGATGGCTTTTGGTCAGTTAGATCGCGTGATGCCCCTGGATATTTTACCCACCTTACTCGTTCGAGACTTAGTGGTGCGTGATACCGACGAGGCGCAAGCCTTAGGTGCATTGGAGTTAGATGAAGAAGATCTGGCGCTGTGTACCTTCGTATGTCCCGGCAAATATGACTTTGGTAAAGAATTACGTGCCTGTCTAGATGTTATTGAGAGGGAAGGTTAATGACCAAACAAGTGAAAAAACCTGATTTACAGGACGCCTCTGATTTACAACAAGAGTACTACGCAACGGGTAAGTCGATGAAGGGCTTTTTGCGCTCACTCGTCATTGCCAATGGTCGTAGCACTAAGGGCCAAGTGCATGTGCGTGACGCGATTGACGTGAAACGTACCATGACGCTAGTCGGTTTGTGTTTACTGCCCGCCATTTTATTCGGTCTATATAACATTGGCCTACAGGCACAGCTTGCGCTCGCGGGAGGATTATCGACACCAGATATTTGGAAGTTAGAAATCTTTAATACCCTGTTTGGCAGCCTTAGCCAAGACACTGGGATATTAGGTTTATTCCTCTATGGTCTTAGTTTTTATCTGCCGATTTACCTGACAGCACTGCTCACCAGTTTGTTTTGGGAAGTGGTGTTTGCGCGGGTTCGTGGTCAAGAGTTGCACGAAGGCTTCTTCGTGACGGCCCTGCTGTTTACCTTAATCTTGCCAGTATCGACACCGTTGTGGCTGGTGGCCATGGGGATTTCCTTTGGTGTGGTTGTGGCTAAAGAGCTGTTTGGCGGCATGGGATATAACTTCCTTAACCCTGCGCTGGCGGGCTTGGCTTTTATCTACTTCGCCTATCCATCTGAAGTTTCAACCATTAAACAGCTCGTTGCCGTTGATGGTTTCTCTGGTGCAACGGCGCTGGCACAAACCGCAGCGGGCAAGTTGAGTTTTGCTGATTACTCTTGGTTTAGCGCCTTTAGCGATCCTAACTGGTGGAACAACTTTTTTGGCTTTACCGTGGGCGCGATTGGCGAAACCAGTACCTTAGCGATTTTGATCGGCGGTTCATTATTGCTGATCAGCCGCTTAGCGGATTGGCGCATTGTGCTCGGTGTATTGCTGGGCATGATAGCGACAGCAACGCTGTGTAATTACATCGGTTCTAGCAGCAATCAAATGATGGCAATGCCGTGGACTTGGCATCTTGTCACTGGCGGTTTTGCGCTAGCAATGATGTTTATGGCCACCGATCCTGTAACCACTTCGTACACTCGCCAAGGCAAGTTTGCCTACGGTGCTTTGATTGGTTTTATGACTGTGCTTATCCGTGTCGCTAACCCCAAAATGCCTGAGGGCGTGATGTTAGCCATTCTGTTCGCCAACCTTTGGGCGCCGCTGTTCGATTATCTGGTGGCCCGCGCCAACATCAAACGGAGATTAAAACGTCATGGTATTTAAGAAAGATACTGTGGTGGGGACCATGATCTTCACCATCACGCTCTGCCTCCTGTGCTCTTTTATGATCACAGGCACTGCAGGCATATTGAAAGAACGTAAAGTTGCCAAAAAACGTGACGAAGTACAGCGCTATGTGTTGATGGCCGCCGATGTGAACTTAGGTCAGGGCAATGAGTTTAGAGAAATTTTCGCTAAATCCGTTAAGCCATTATTGATCAACTTAGATACAGGCAAGGTGGACTCAGACGCTAACGTCCTCGATTTCGATGAGCGTATGGCGGCAATTAATCCTGAGACTTCAAGTGCGCCGAAAAAAGATATTGCCAAGATTAAAACCCGTGCGAACGATGCCCGCGTGTTTAAAGTGCTCGATGCCAACGGCAAGTTAGACAGCGTGGTTGTGCCTTTCTATGGCAAAGGTCTGTGGTCGATGATCTACGGTTATGTGGCGGTTGAACCCGATTTCAACACCATTAAAGGGCTCGTCGTGTACGAACACGGTGAAACCCCAGGTATCGGCGATTTTTTAACTGATCCTAAGTGGGTGTCACTATGGAAGGGTAAGCAATTGTTTGATGAAAAAGGCAAGTTTTCGATACGTCTTGTGAAAGGCGGCGCTAAAGAAGGCGATATTCATGGTGTCGATGCGGTGAGTGGCGCGACCATGACGGGCCGCGGCGTGCAGCGCGCAATGGAGTTTTGGTTTGGCGTTGAGGGCTTTCAAACCTTCTTCAATCAGCTGAAAGCGACGGCCACGCAGGGTGAATTGCAAGGTGAGTTGGGAGAGGCAAAATGAGCAACACTTTATCCATGCGTGACATGTTAACGGGGCCAGTGTTTGCCAATAACCCCGTCGCGATGCAAGTGCTGGGCGTATGTTCGGCACTGGCGGTCAGTAACTCAATGCAAACCGCTGTGGTGATGACACTGGCAGTGACCTTTGTGTTGGTGTTTTCTAACCTGATTATCTCTGCCATCCGTAACTTTATCCCGACCAGTGTGCGGATTATCGCGCAGATGACGGTTATCGCCTCCTTAGTGATTATCGTCGACATGGTTCTGCAGGATGTAGCCTATGAGTTATCTAAGCAACTTTCTGTATTCGTTGGGTTAATTATCACTAACTGTATCATCATGGGCCGTGCAGAAGCTTTCGCCATGAAGTATCCACCGCATTTAGCGGTCGTCGATGCGCTCGGTAATGCGACAGGCTATGGTTTGATTTTGATCAGTGTCGCCTTTGTACGCGAGCTGTTAGGGACGGGTAATTTATTCGGTCACCCTGTGTTCACCACCATCGAAAATGGTGGCTGGTACTTGCCAAACGAGATGTTCAAGTTACCACCGAGCGCCTTCTTCCTGATTGGTGTGTTGATCTGGACTATCAATGTGATCCAGCGGAAACGGGGTTAAGGAGCAGATATGGAACACTATATAAATCTATTTTTGCAGGCCACTTTTATCGACAACATGGCGCTGTCGTTCTTCTTGGGTATGTGTACTTTCTTGGCCGTGTCTAAAAAGGTGTCAACCGCCTTTGGTTTAGGCGTTGCCGTGATTGTGGTGATGACCTTAGCCGTGCCGTTAAACCAGCTGATTTACGTCAAAGTGCTCGCACCTGGCGCTCTGTCTTGGGCGGGATTACCCGGTATCGATTTAAGTTACCTGCAACTGATCACTTTCATTGGTGTGATTGCGGCGTTAGTGCAAATCCTTGAAATGTTTTTGGATAAGTACATTCCTAGTCTGTATGACTCCCTTGGGATCTTCTTACCTTTGCTCACAGTGAACTGCGCGATTTTTGCCGGGGTGATCTTTATGGCGAACCGTGATTACAACTTCGGTGAGTCAGTGGTGTTTGCGATGGGCTCGGGTCTTGGTTGGGCAGTGGCGATTGTACTGCTGGCGGGACTGCGCGAAAGAATGAAATTCAACGCGATTCCCGAAGGCTTACAAGGTATTGGTATCACCTTTATTACTACAGGCTTGATGGCGCTGGGCTTTATGTCTTTCTCAGGGATCTCGCTGTAACGCTACAGTAGGCGAGCCAAGAATTGAGAAAGTGAAACCAGATTCTTTTTAGAAAAGAGCTAGAAAAGGGTAATACGATGGAAATGGCAATTGGCATAGGCATGTTCACGCTAGTGGTCTGTCTATTGGTGATAGTGATTCTAATCGCCAAAAAGAAATTAGTGGCTACGGGTGAAGTGACGATCAGCATCAACGAAGATGCCGAAAAAAGCATTCAAGTTGCCGCGGGTGACAAGTTACTCGGCGCTTTGGCGAGTCAGAGTATTTTTATTCCGTCTGCCTGTGGTGGCGGCGGAACCTGTGGTCAGTGCCGAGTGAAAATCAAATCGGGCGGCGGTGACATTCTGCCGACTGAAATGGGCCATATCACCAAGAAAGAGGCTAAAGAAGGTTGTCGTCTCGCCTGCCAAGTCTCAGTGAAAACCGATATGGAACTTGAGCTCGACGAAGAAATCTTTGGGGTGAAGAAGTGGCAATGTCAGGTGATCTCTAATGATAACAAGGCAACTTTTATCAAAGAGCTATTGCTTGAGTTACCCGAAGGTGAAGATGTTCGCTTTAAAGCGGGGGGTTATATTCAAATTGAAGCACCAGCCCATGTGGTGAAATACGCTGACTTTGATATTCCTGAAAAATACCGTGGCGATTGGGACAAATACGGCCTGTTTGACATTGTCTCTACCGTTAATGAAGAAGTGTTGCGCGCTTACTCTATGGCCAACTATCCCGATGAAAAGGGCCGCATTATGCTGAACGTGCGGATTGCGACGCCGCCATCGGCCAATGTGCCAGCGGGCAAGATGTCATCTTACATCTTCAACCTGAAAGCGGGCGATACAGTGACCATTTCAGGGCCATTCGGTGAGTTCTTTGTGAAGGAAACCGATGCGGAAATGGTGTTTATCGGTGGCGGTGCCGGCATGGCACCTATGCGTTCACACATTTTCGATCAGCTTAAGAGTAAGAAAACCACACGTAAAATGAGCTTCTGGTACGGTGCTCGTTCGACCCGTGAAGTGTTTTATCAAGCGGATTTCGATGCTCTAGCGGCCGAGAATGACAACTTCGTTTGGCATGTGGCGTTATCTGAGCCATTGCCTGAGGATAATTGGACTGGCTACACTGGCTTTATTCATAATGTGATTTATGAGAATTATCTTAAAAATCATAAGGCACCAGAAGACTGCGAGTACTACATGTGTGGTCCTCCAATCATGAACTCTTCAGTGATTAAGATGCTTGAAAGCCTAGGCGTTGAACCAGAAAATATCCTACTCGATGACTTTGGTGATTAGGTTGTAAGTGAGTAATAAAAAATCGCGTTAGGCCCAGCTTAACGCGATTTTTGTTTATAGGGCTTTTTATCATTTTGCAGTTTTTAGCTTTCGCATCTTGATGCTATTTAGCACCTCACCTAGCTAAAAGATTTGCCGCCGTGGCGGGTTAAATAGCTCACCATGCGCTCACTCTCAGCGGTATAGCATCCCATGCGGAACTCACCCTGCCAGTAAGCAATATCGAGCGGATGATACCCCTGCGAGTTTGGATGATTCACATTGGCCCCCGCATCCACCAATAATTTGAGCAGTTCAAAAGACTGCAACTCACAGGCATGCAAGAGTGCCGTCATCCCGCCATTGTCCACGCCTTCAAGATTAGCGTCATTTGCAATAATGCGCTTAACAGCAAGCGTATCTTTGGCTTTAACCGCATCGATGAGTTCAGTGCTCATTTGATCGCTATTTAACCTCATCCAAAGGATTTAATTTAAGTGGATTTAGCCTAGGTTTCTTTAACTTGTGGGCGAAACTCCGTAAGCTGAATAGCTTATACCTAAATGCTTATATCTACAGGTATAACTTATCATGGATGTAATAGTTGTAGGATAGGAGGCTTGTTTGAAAAAGTTAGCAGTAGTATCACTTATCTGTTTCTCCCTCTGCGCATGCTCTTCACTCAATGAAGTTAAATTGGATTCTCAATCGGTATCCAGCTACATAGGTGAAAAGGTCAAAGTCACCACAATATCTGGCGAACAAATGGAATTTCAAGTCGAAAGTGCAACGGAACAGCATATCGAGGGAGAAGGGCAACTAGTCAAAATTGAAGATATACAGACGTTGGAAGTTGAGGAGTTTAGCCCACTAAAATCGATATCACTTTCTGCAGGCTTATATATGGTAGGTGCGATAATTATTACTATTGTCGTTTTATAGCCATTTTGAATGTGTATTCGCTGCAACTTGAGATATTCAGTCTACAAACTGGGGCAGACTGCCACTTGGTTTATACTGCTCGGATTAGCTTCGTCGCCCTAGGTATCACTTTGTTGTGTCATTTTTATATGGAATATTTCCTTTATAATTCAATTGTAAAGATTAAATTGTATTATCCATAAAAAGCGCTTGTGATAAGCTTGCTTTTTTCTAGCAGGCAGCATTATTTGTTAATTACGTTAAGGATAACCCATGCGTTTGAGTGTCATCAGTACCCTGTTGACTGGTTTTTTATTATTCCCAAGTGCCAATAGTTTTGGTCTGTTATTAGAAACAGGTGCTGAACAAGAGCAAATCGGGCAAGGCAGTAGCTCTATTGCCGTTGAAAGCCAAACCGCATCTTCAGTATCGAAGGTGGCGGAGATCAAGACCTTAATCCAAACCGCGATAAAGGATTCGCCGCAGCCATTTAGTGGTAGTGTTATCCTGCTTGAGCAGGGCAAGCCGCAGCTTGAACTGCAAAAGGGCGAAGGCATTAGTCAAGATTCGCGCTTTGTGATGGCATCGCTCTCTAAACAAATCACTGCAACCTTGATATTGCAGGCGGTCGATGCGGGGAAACTCGAGGTAAACCGTTCGCTTAATCATTATCTTTTTGGTGATGCTGAAGGGAATAATAAGGCGCTAAAAGGCACTGTGGCGGGGGCAAATCTAAGTGCGGATGCACTTAATTCCAGTCGATATGACGAGCGGATTACGCTACACCAACTGCTGACTCATACATCGGGTGTCGATAAACTGGGTAAGGCCAATCGATTCGAGCCGGGAAGCCAATTTGAATACTCCAACTTCGGTTATTCACTTTTAGGGCAAGTGCTTGAGAAGGTCAATCACCAATCCTTTGCCGAGCAAGTGGCGCAGTTTGCAACGCGATACCAGCTTAATGGCCTGAGTGCTGAGCTTGGCAGTATTGAGACTATTCGCGCCAAAGTGCCTTCACTCGCCGTAGGTTTACAGGAAAGCGAGGTGATTGCCCCTGCTGACTTAGTGCTTGATGAAGCTTTGTTACCTGCCGGGGGATTGATTGCTTCAGCGCCAGCTTATGCCGCCTTTCAGCATCTATTACATTCTGGCAAGTTGATGAGTGCAAAGAGTTATCAACGGATGACAACGGCGTATACCGAGATCCAATTCTTATGGCCGAATATGCGCTATGGCTATGGGGTGAGGAGCAATAAGGACGATGGCCTCGTCGAATACAGTCATACGGGCTATTTATCTGGCTATATGTCGATGACACTACATTATCCCGAATTTAATTTGGATCTGGTGATGCTGGAAAATCTATCACTAAATCTTAATGATCGCGCTCGAGTATTTGAACTGCATAATCAGATACGTCAAATCATTCGTAGCCAGTTACTGCTTGCTAAAGCGTCTAATGTTAAGCCTTAAGTCTCTCCATTATGTTGGCTAATAGGCGGCTAAGTCAGATGGTGTGAGTCTCGAAAGCATAAAGCCCCAAAGTTAGGGCTTTATGCTTGGTACTCGTTGGCAGTTAAGGTGCTAATCGTTACCAAAAGCGCTTTCTAAGTGCGGTCTCGATATCAATCTCAACCCTAAAGTACTGCAAAATCGTCCAAACTGAATCGACTAAGGCTTCGGTAAGCGCTGGATAATCATCCTCGATAATTCCGTTAATTTCTTCGACGGTTTCATCGATATATTCCTGAACACCTTCCTCAAATTCGGCCTTTGTCGCTTGATTGCGGAAAAAGCTAAAGTTGTCGAGTTTTTCTATCAATTGATCAATAAGGACTCTCACCGAATTGAGTTGTTCAACTGTGATCGTCGGATCGGTGGCGATCAGTTTAAAAAAGCTCTGCACTTTGGTTTTGAGATCGAATAGCGTTGGGATTTGATCTCGATTTGCCGCCGCATTACTCACCTCTAATTTGGTTTGCTTGACGGGCGCAGGTGTCACATTCACCTCAGATGCTTGCGGATTGGCCGTCATAGGATCGGCATTGCTCGAAGCTGTTGCTGGTATTGCGCGATTGTGGGCTATGGTTGTGGGGGCTGGCGGTATCTCGCGCCCCAGTGTTTGTAGCAGGCGGCGCTGGAAATAGCTTTGCGGCAGGGCTTTGCTGAGTGCTTGCTCAAGCTGAGTTTCACTGTAGGAGGCTATTTGCAGCAGCGCTTCGAAAATCTCTTTATATTCTTGCTCAATAGCCGCTATTAGCGGGCTATTGCCTAAGCTATTGGTCACGGTTAAGTCGGCGCCATATTGCTGCAAAAGTCTTAAGATCCGCACCGCTGTTGATTCAAAGCGGGGGAACTCGATTGAACTGCCGCCTATCACAGCGCAAAGGGCGGGGGTTGTGTCTTCGGCATTGATGGCATTGGGGTTGGCGCCATGTTCGAGTAGCGCCTCTACGCAGGACTGTGCGCCGTAGTAACTGGCGCACATTAATGGCGTAAATTGCTCATCCACCGACAATTCTTCTAACTTTGCTCCATGGCGCAGTAAGAGTTCTACGGTTTTTCGCCGCATAGGGCCGGTAATTTCATCCCACCAGTAGGTCGAAATCGCCTTGTGTAGAATGGGCGAATTATCGTGGCCGCAATGGGTAAAAATATCCCCGCCTTGGTGAATGAGCCATTCAAGTAGTTGGATTCGACAGGAGATGGCAGCCGCGGACACATAGTTAGTGTTGTAGATATTGGTGAGGCTTAAATCCAGCCCCTTGGTGAGCAGATATTCCATCACTTGGATAAGCGTTGCTTGATCTTCTTTCCCTGAACCACGCTGGCAGATAGTGAGTAAGGTTGGTTCATCCACCGCCCCAAATTTTTTATTGATATCCATACCATATTGCAGGAACAGATCGAAAAACTCGGGCAGAAAGGTTTTCTTTTCGACCATTGGATAAACCAATAGTCGTAAATTCGACCAGACTAACATTTCATAGGATTTACCCGTATTCACAAATTCGGCATTTGGATTAGCGCCATATTTGAGCAACAGTTCAAGGGCTTGGTAGATGTAACTCCGTTTATTCGGATCGGTAAATTGGGCATTATTAATATATTGGTTGAGCAAGGGTGAATGGTCGGCATCAGGCGGTGTCATCCTATAGATGCGATTGATATCGACGGTGGCCTTAATCAGTTTTTCGATAATCCTAAGGTCAAATTCTGAGGTCAATGCCGCATAGACCAAACTTTTGGCGTGAGAATCGGCTTTGAGCTGCGGATAATGGTCTAACAGGTATTCAGTGTAGTCTTGCGCTTTGGCGTAAACGCATAGTTCGAGTAAATTGGCATCATCCCAGAAGCTGCTATCGTTGGCCATAATATAGCGTGACTTTTTAAATGCAGGGAAGCGTTTAACCAAGGGAGAAAATGTTTCTACTCCCCAAAATTCGCTCGAAGAAATAATGTTTTCAATCAGGCTTAATTTGCCAATGTCTAATGGGATATCTTTATTAATGATATGCAGGAACAGATCTTTATTGCGTTCATCATATAATATTTCTAGTGGGTGATTTAATTCACCATTAGTCCAAAAGCTCACCGGTTTATTGATATCTAAGTTAGCTGCAAGTAGAAGATCGATCATGTCTCTACGTTGATGGTCTTGATAGATATATTGCGGATTAGGATGAAATAGGTAGTTGAGCCAGCAATTATTATATTGATTTTGAAAGTAAAGATTGGCACTAGAGTCTAGGTATAGGGTAACGAGTTCTGAGTTGTTATATTCAATAGCCGAATGCAAGGCACTGAAACCATTACATTCTATTTTAGCGCCTTTGCTGAGCAAGTATTTTATAAGCACTAAATCGGACTGAGGACTGCAAGATAGTGGAACTAATATATTGCAGGGCGAAACATTGAGATCAATAAAGTTGAGATCTCCACTATCGGCAAGAAATTGATCAACTTTCTTTATTTTAGCCGAGGTCGAAAGCGTGTTATCTAGGCATATTTCCCGAAGTGTGAGTTTCTTATCACTAAAAATCCAACTGAGCATAATGTTCCCTATTTAATGCCGTTAACAAAATGGTATCAAACACCTTTCAATTTATTAAAAGTTGAGTGAGGTAAAATTGCCATATTTTAATGCATTTAAGTTAAGAAAAACTATGCCCTAAGACTGATAATTAAAATTATCCTGTTTGAATAACATTTTTTGATACAAATTGATAATACCAAACAAGTTGCATGATGACATGTTTGGCATTGTTACTTTGATTGGAATTCTGCTTCATATCCTATTGATTAAGATCTAGCAGCATCGGCATTTCGCAGGCGTCGTGGCCTGTGTTCCCTAGGGGAGCCGACAGATGTACAAAGCCTAATTTCTCATAGAGTTTTACGGCTTCATTTAGTACAGCGGTGGTTTCTAAATAGCAGCTTTGATAACCCGTTTCGCGGGCGAAATCGAGTGCCATTAACGCAACGCGTGTTGCAAGTCCTTTGCCGCGGATTTCTGGCATAAAGTACATTTTTTGCAGTTCGCAGACGCCATCATTGTTAGCTAAAGGCGCAATACCGGCGCCGCCTAGAATGCGGCCCTCTAATTCAATAATCCAATAGTTGGCGCCCGCTTGGGAGTAAATCTGGCTTAGGCAATCTAAGGTCGGGTCCGCCACGCTATAGCCTTTATCTGCGGTTAAGCCGTATTCGGCCGAAACATCGCGGATGACTTTGGCAATTGCGGCATCATCTTGGGCTGTGGCTTGGCGAATGTGGCAACCACTTTGCTGCTTGGCGTTATGTACGGCTTGGTTATATAACACGAGGGCCTCTTCGATTTGTGAAGTTTGCAATGGAGTCAGTTGGGCTAAGATCCCTTGGAATAATTGATTCTGCTGAGTATCCAATTTAACGAGTAACTTCTTACCCGCAGGTGTCAGTTGCACAACTAAGCAGCGACTGTCCCGTGCATGTACCTGACTCTGGGCAAGATGTTTATCGATCAAATGCTTGATAGCGCGGCTCGCATTGGACTTATCTATGCTGAGTTTGCAGGCAAGCTCTTTGATGGTCAGGGGCTGCTTGCCTATCTCAAACAGGGCATGGGCTTGCACGGGCGAAAGGGGTAAATCCCCAAATGCGGCGTTGAGCATGCCTAAATTTCTCACCAGATAGCGAGACAAATGCCTGAGTTGGGCGGATGAGCCTGACTCAGTCGTTTGCTTAGTTTGAGTCACAGGCTTCGCGGGATCTTGAGCCAATGGTGCGTCTGTTTGAGCCATAGTCGAATAGGTTTGGTTGCATGTCACAACTAAGTTAGCGGGCTTTAATTCCTCTTGCAACATATTACTAACAATCTACTGTGTAAATATCAGGATTCAATAATGGCGCCATGGCGAGAATAATCGCTTGGGTGTAATTACTTTCACGGGTCGCATGGCCGTGGGTGAGTAAACCTATGGCACCGCCTTTTTGCTTAATATTGATTGTATTGAACAACCTATCCATGACATCCCCGAGTTCTTCCCCCGCTTCTAATGCCCGATAAACTTGCATTGGTAAAGGTAAAATCGCACTGCGGCCAATTGCAAGCTGGTCTTTATGGCCAATCGCGATATAGGCGAATGTGGCAGGGCCAAAGTCGAAACAATCGACACCGCCTTCCATCGCAAAATAGTAGTCGGCTTTAGTCTCTTGCGGGTCCTGCTGTTGACAATAGCGCACCCGATTGATCGCCCCTTGGCGAGTGTCGAGATCTGTCATTGGCTGCGCCGCAACACCAGAAGGGGCATCCATACTGCTGGCTTCTATGATGCTCTCAGGGAACAGCTGTGCCATGGCGTTAGTTGCCGCGTTGATTTTTACTGGGTTTTTAGAACCCACTTTTATCTTAACAATGTTTTGTTGCATATAAGTTATTTATTTTGGATTTTAATGTGGACGCTCGTTTGAATCATTGCTTAAATGGTCTGAGGTGTCTAAGTGTTTGGGTTTTCTATTCTGCCACAGTCGTCGGCGAAGCTCAGTAAAAAAGCCAACAGTAGGGGAGGCAATAGCCAGCCTTAGGGACTAGGAAGCGACATGCAACTATTGCTCCTTCAGTAATTTGGGCTGGAATAGGCAGTAAGGCTATGTCATTGAAGGAACCAAAACCAAGAGATAATAATAATGAAATTCAACAAACTCGTGATTGCTATGGGAATGGCCTGCGGTGTAATACTGACCGGCTGTAACGATAGCGAAGATAGCACTACGCCTACCGAACCTGGAACTCAACTGCAAGCTTTTGCCCCCAATGGTTTACTCAAAGCCAGTATTCGCCGTACGACCTATGGCGTGCCGCATATCCAAGCTGACAACTTAGAAAGTTTAGGTTTTGGTAGCGGTTATGCGCAGGCACAGGACAACTTATGTGTATTAGCCGATGGTTTTATCAAGGCGAACTCACAGCGTTCTATGTACTTTGGACCCCATGCGTCGATTGACTTCACTACGGGTCAACCCACGGCGGAAGATAACGGTAACCTTATCTCAGATTTTGCCTATAAAGCGCTAAAGATCAGAGCGCAAGCCGAAGAAAAATGGCCGAAATTTAGTGAAAATTCTCGGGCACTTATCCAAGGTTTTACCTCTGGTTATAACCAATATATTGCTGATGTTGAAGCGGGCACACAAACGGCAGAACCTTTCTGTGGCGGTCAGCCTTGGGTGAAACCCATAGTGCCAGAAGATGTGGTGACTTATTTGTTTTCTATCGCCTTATTACCGGGCGCAGCTAACTTTCTCGATCTGATTTTTTACGCTAACCCAGGAGATGCACAGGAATACATGCCGCGTATCGTTGGGCCAGCGCCTAGCCAAGACCAAACTGCGTTTGTGGCCGATATGCAGTCTAAGTTGATTGCCCGCGCGGCTCGTATCACGACACCAGAGACCAATCCCCGCGATTTAGGTTCAAATGGTTGGGGTTTAGGCAAGGATAAAACCGAAAATGGTAAGGGCATGGTGCTAGGTAATCCGCATTTCCCGCATACGGGTAACCTGCGTTTTTGGCAATCCCATATTACGATCCCAGGGCATTTAGATATGATGGGCGGCTCGTTAGTGGGTATGCCAGGACCGATTAATATTGGTTTCAATAAAGATCTCGCTTGGACTCATACCTTCTCTACTGCTGAGCATTTTGTGATGTATAACCTTGAGTTAGTCTCGGGTGATCGGATGCAGTATTTGTTTGATGGTAAACCTATGCCGATCACCAAAGAGACAGTGTCGGTTCTAGTGAATGCAGGTCCTGCGGGCATGCTGGTCGCCGAGAAAGATATTTATACTACGGCCAAAGGCCCTATGGTCGAAGCTCCTCCCGCTTTAGCGCCTTTTGGTTGGGATGATGGCAGTGCCTTTATGATCCAAGATGCTAATATGGGGACTATGGACCCTGTTGACCATTGGTTAGCCATGAACATGGCGACGAACAAAGGAGAGTTCCAACAGGCATTTAAGGACTACGATGGTGTAATCTTCAATAACACTATGTACGCCGATAAAGAGGGCAATGCTTTTTATATCGACGACTCAACTGTGCCAGGATTATCCGAATCGGCAGTTGTGTTGTTAAAAACCTCACCGGATATTAAAGCGGCTAAGGCTAAGGCCGGATTTACGATTTTACCCGGCAACACTTCGTTGTTTAGCTTCGATGGTCCAACGCCCTATGAACGTGCGCCCAAGCTTGAGCGCAGCGACTTTGTGCAAAACTCCAATGACTCCTTTTGGTCGACCAACTTGAATGAACCGCTGACTTACTTCTCGCCTATGTACGGCGCAGAGGCCGGACAGCTATCACTACGTACACGGATGGGCTTGAGTTTAATGCAGGACGCCGCGGGGGCTGATGGCAAGTTCAGCTTGGAAGAACTCGAAGCGGCTGTGCTGTCGAATCGCAGTTATCTCGCCGAGTTAGTGCTGCCTGACTTGATTGCCCAGTGTGATGCCCAAGGCAGTACACCTGTGGTGGTGTCGGCGAGTTTATCTAAGGATATCTCTTCGGCTTGTGCGGCATTAAAGGCGTGGAACGGTAAGCAAGATAACGACAGTAAAGGTGGTGCTTTACTACGTGAATTTGCCCATCTATTCAGCCAAACAACCATGTTGACCCAAGGATTCGATCCCGCTAATGCGGCAACGACACCTAAAACCTTGACTACGGATGGTAGTGCCTTAAAGGCCTTGGCTCACAGTGCGCTTAACCTTGAAGCCGCAGGCTTTGCCTTAGATGCGCCATTGGGGGATGTGCAATTTGTGGAGAAATCTCTGCCAGATGGAACGCCAAGTGGGTCGCGTTTACCTTGGCCGGGTAGTCATAATGCTGAAGGTGGATTCAACGTGTTTTCAACCAGTTTGTCGGGTGATGACACTTTGATCCCGCAGCACAAATATGCAGCTGCGATGGATGTGGTCACTGGCAAGGCAATGAGTTCTGGCTTAACGGCGAAAGGGTATCAAGTGCGTTATGGTTCAAGTTGGATGATGGCGGTGAACTTTACCGACGAGGGGCCTGTGGCGCGGGGGATTTTAACTTACTCTGAGTCGAGTAATATCTTAATGCCTGCGTTTGCCGATCAAAGTATCTTGTACTCGAGTGCTAAAAGCTTCCGTCCTTTGTTGTTCAAAGAGGCTGACATAGCCCCTGCTGTAGTGTCGACGACTGAGTTGACACTACAAAAACCATAAGTCAGATTTTGCGCTTTAATCGTTAGCGGCTCACTTCGGAGTTGAATCTGGATGAGCCGTTTTTTATGCGTGTTTGCGACTGATAGCGATTTGTAAAAATTTAACATTAACGACTGTGATCTCGATCTACCTTAGGTGTGAGTATGCGGCGACTAGTCTCATTTTGTTGATTTTTGTGACGCACGCCCGGTTAGCTGTTTTTCTCGGCGCTTATGCAATGTCACTGGATTTGGCTTGAGGTGAATACCTTGTGTTTTTAAGTGGCTTTTTATGTATATGTTTTGATGCTTTATTGAAAACTTATTACATTAAATCAGCGATCTAGATCTCAATATCAGTTTATTATGAAATTCCCTTACATAAAGCCGTGTCAGATCAACTTTTATGGGCTTTTTTTGGTTATCCTTAGCGCGAATTTATTATGCTAGTCACACCGTAAGGTAACTTTTATATGCAAAAAGATGCGACCAGTGTTCTTGGAACACCTCAAAGCACACAGAATCTAGATTCAACGAAACACTTACCTTGGACTCGCCAAGACACGACTTGGATGTTGAGTTTGTTCGGCACTGCCGTTGGCGCTGGAATTTTATTTTTACCTATCAATGCGGGCATGGGCGGCTTTTGGCCTCTTGTGTTAATGGCAGTGATCATCGGTCCTATGACCTATCTTGCCCACCGTGGTTTATCTCGTTTTGTTTGTTCATCAAGCATTCCTGGTAGCGACATTACTCAAGTAGTTGAAGAGCATTTTGGTGTTGGCGCGGGTAAAGCCATTACCGTACTGTATTTCTTTGCTATCTATCCGATTGTATTAATTTACGGTGTAGGTATTACCAACACTGTTGATAGCTTTATCGTCAATCAGTTAGGCATGGCATCGCCACCACGCTTCATTCTATCGGGTGTATTGATCCTCGGTATGATGGCTGTCATGGTCGCAGGTGAGAAATTCATGCTCAAAGTGACACAATTGCTGGTGTATCCGCTGGTGGGTATTTTGGCCTTTATGTCTATCTACCTGATCCCTGAATGGAAAATGGATGCTTTACTCGTTGTACCAGAAGCGGGTGCATTTTTAGGCACAGTTTGGTTAACGATTCCAGTTTTAGTGTTTGCCTTTAACCATTCTCCAGCGATTTCGCAGTTTTCTGTGTCATTGAAACGTGACCATGGCGCGAATGCTTCTCGCAAAGCTGATGTTATTTTACGTAATACTTCCATGATGTTAGTGGGCTTTGTGATGTTGTTTGTGTTCTCTTGTGTGTTGTCATTATCACCAGCACAATTGGCCGAAGCGAAAGCTCAGAATCTGCCGATTTTGTCTTATCTCGCCAACGTGCATTCAAGTGGTTTTGTGAGCTACTTTGGTCCATTAATTGCCTTTATCGCAATTGTGTCTTCTTTCTTTGGCCATTACATGGGCGCGACAGAAGGCATGAAGGGGATTATTGTTAAGCAGTTAGACACGAATAAAAAAGGCATTTCAGAGCAAAAAATCAACAAATTTATTCTGGTGTTTATGTTTGTGACGATTTGGGCCGTGGCAATCAAAAACCCAAGTATTTTGAATATGATTGAAGCTTTAGGTGGCCCAATTATCGCGGCTATCCTGTACTTGATGCCTATGTACGCTGTATACAAAGTGCCAGCATTAAAAGCGCACCGTGGTCGCATCAGCAATATCTTCGTGGTTATAGCGGGTTTATTGGCAATGACGGCTATTCTGTTTGGTTTCTTTCGTTAAGTTTTAATCTTAGTAGGAACGCGGTTTGAATGTGAATCGTGAGTCGTAAAAAGAAAAGGATCGTGCCATTGGCCCGATCCTTTTTTATTACGTATAACATTTGAATCGCTTATTTTTCTTCGTACATTAAGTAGTAACTCTGCTTCATCCCTAACGCTTGATAGGTCTGCTGTGCGGCGAGGTTTTCTTGCTCGACATATAAACGGAAGCTTGCGGCACCGCCATTGGCTTCGGCCAGTTGTTTGACTTCGCTGTAGAGTTTGGCATAGATGCCTTGGCGACGATTTTTCGGGCGAATATACACACTCTGGATCCAGTAATAATCCTTGGCGCGCCAATCGCTCCATTCAAATGTCACCATGAGCGAGCCGACTAGCTCACCTGCGATTTCAGCGACCAGGTAAAACCCTTTTTGCGGGCTCTCAAGTAGCGTGCCCACACCTCGAGTCAGTGTCGCTTCATCTAAGGCTAGGCCTTCGGTTTCTTGGGCCATGGCCTGATTAAACTGCACTAAGGCGATTAGGTCTTGAGCCTTAGCTTTACGAATCAACATACTACAACTCCTAGGCGGTTATTTGGCAATACCGCTCTTGTTTAGTAAACAACATTTTGTGATTCACTTTAGCATGGAACGACGAGGGATAACGAGTTTGGCAGTGGCAGGTTAGGCACTGATATTATTTATTGCTGTGGATATTTGTACGACTAAAGTCTTATCTGCTAGGCTTATCTCTAGTGTCCTTTCGCTGAACTAAGTGAGTTAATGATGGGATTTATTAAGTCTACTCGCCGCTATAAACTTAAGATTTTACCCGTCTATGATATTGCTGCTGATGAACAGATAAATCATCGTCTGCATTTTATTTTAACGCTGTTGAGCTTTGGTTTATGGGGTTTAGTTTGGTGGTGGTTAGTCTTAAAAGCTAACGGTAAGTCCGACTTTATTTTCAGTGGTTTTGATGACGATTATTGGAGTTATTTGATTGAGCGTGAGCAACCGCCTGCGTCGCTTTATCGTCAGCAAATAGCACCAAAAAAAGTCACAGAATATTTTGATGCTTAAGCAGGAAAACTAACATTTCAGCGGCCAATTTAACAAAGTTGGTTTGGTTAATATTACTGATTTTAAGGCGGTTTAGCTCAACGTGACCCAGATCATCCCTCGATTAAAACCCCTCTGCTAGACTCGGCGATTGCCCCATTTAGACTGAGAAACTAGCGTGCTAGTTTTGGTCTTTGCCCCATCATAGTTTTGAATTCAAGGTTATCAATATGACAAAACAAAAGTCGTCAGCATTAGGCCGTGTTTGGTCTCGCTGGATGTCAGTGCCGCTGTGGCTGCAAATTGTTATCGGTATGGTGCTAGGTATTTTAGTGGGCATCATCTTCGGCGAGCAAGCGACTCACTTAAAGCCGATAGGCACCTTGTTTGTTAATTCCATTAAGATGCTGATTGTGCCATTGGTGTTTTGCTCACTGATTGTGGGCGTCACTTCGATGCAGGATACGAACAAGATGGGGCGTATTGGTTTTAAATCTTTTGCGTTTTATCTCTTTACCACGGCTATCGCGATCACTATCGGTTTAATTGTCGGTTATGTTCTTCAACCCGGTGCTGGTTTAGGTTTGTCATTGGCAGATGGCGCGGCTCAAACTGCCAAAGAAATACCTTCTTTAGTCGATACTTTGATCGACATAGTACCGACGAACCCTATTGCGGCTTTAGCAAGCGGGCAAATTTTGCAAGTTATAGTATTTGCGATTGTTTTAGGTATCGCCTTAGTGCTGATTGGCGAGCATGGAAAACCTGCAATTAAAGTGTTCGAAAGTTTAGCTGAGGCCATGTATAAAATGGCCGACATGGTGATGAAGCTCGCACCCTACGGTGTATTTGGTCTAATGGCTTGGGTAGCGGGGGAGTATGGGATTGATATGCTCTGGCCACTGATCAAAGTCATTATTGCTGTGTACCTTGGCTGTATTATTCATGTGATTGGATTCTATAGTTTGTTACTGCGCGGATTTGCGAAGTTAAGCCCGCTGCAGTTTTTTAAAGGGATTAGCAATGCCATGTTAGTGGCGTTTACCACGTCGAGCTCTGCAGGCACGCTCCCTGTGAGTATGAAGTGTGCGAGTGAAAATTTGGGAGTTCATAAGAAGATCTCTAGCTTCGTGTTACCGCTAGGCACCACAATCAATATGGATGGCACAGCGTTATACCAAGGGGTCACAGTACTGTTTGTGGCACAGGCGTTTGGTATCGACCTGACTGTCGTCGATTATCTCACCATTATTTTAACGGCGACGTTGGCCTCTATTGGTACTGCGGGTGTGCCCGGTGCGGGTTTAGTGATGTTGACTTTAGTACTCACAACCGTAGGGCTTCCCTTAGAAGGAGTGGCATTGATTGCGGGAATTGACCGTATTTTAGATATGGTGCGTACTGTGGTAAACGTCTCCGGTGACTTAGTGGCGACGACTGTTATTGCAAAGTCTGAAGATGAGCTGGATATGGCGCATTATAATGCCGACATAGATCAAAGCGCCGTAATAGCCGAACAGAATATCGCCCTCGAAATTGCAGCGGCTAAGAGTGTCAAAGCATAGGGACCTTTTATTGCTGGTTCGTTAACTAAAAAACCGCCATTGGCGGTTTTTTATGCTGACAAGTTTTATGGTTACTTCATTTGGCTTAACACTAACACTGGCTTGTCGTCGCTGTTAAGTAAGGTAAGTCGGCCTTGCACTAATTTTGCTTTGGTAACTAATGGCATAGCTTGCATCACTTTGTGCTCTTGCTGCATTAGGGCATCCACACAGGCTTTCATTGTGCTACCGGCAGGAGATAGCTTAAGCTCTTCGCCTTGCTGAGTATATTGACCGAAAAAGTTATTGCAGCTGTTGTTGCCATGTAATTTACCTTCGGCCTCAAAGGTGATTTGCGCTGGGCTGTAATCGATAGTCGGTTGGCCTTGGACCATTTCAATGTGCCAGCGGCCTTCTAATGGAATGGTATCATTTGGGGCTATATCGGCACTTTGGCAGGCGGTGATGCCTAAGAGTAATGCACCTAAGATGAATGTTTGTTTTAACATCGTTGCGGTTCCTTTTTCCATGATTATGGCCATAGTGTGACAAGTTTTTCGTAAGATCTAAAGGGGTTTATATGACAGGCTCATTTAAAAGTACTCTGAATTTGTTGAAGTTTTTACATCGGTTAGGTGTATTGATGCTAGTTTGTGGACTTGGGTTTTATATGTTGACGCAATGGAGTCTAGAGATAAGCGGCATGTTATTGATCTCAAGTCTGATTGGTTTAGGGTTGGTCTTAATGTCGCCCTATCCTGTGGTGCTGTTTATACAATGGGCGAAGCGCCAAGATGAGCATTCTAAGTAATTTTGTACTGCCTAATTAAGCTTAAATTTCATTAAATCAAAGCGCCGCCGAATCTGCGGCGGGATTATCGTATAAGCTTGAGTCTATAGCGGGCTTAACTGGCGTGTCTTCAACCTCTGGCTTTGGTGGTTGCATTGAATCGAGTTTACCCCGCGCAAGTTCCATCATGGGCGCGAGTTTGGCGCTGGATTCTGGAGTGAAGAAACTGTAACTCGCATCGAGTTTAAGCTGGTGGTTTTGTTGTTCTAGCTGTTTTTCTACCCGCTTCATAATATGCTGAATATCCCGCTCACCATCGACAAAGGCCAGTACCACAAATTGCGTGGTGTTGTAGTGGGCGGCAACGTCGGCGGTCCGTATCGTATCTTGGATCAACTTGCCTAATAGCCTGTGGTGATTATCTTCGAGGGGGATGGGCGTGTTATCCGGACTCAGTAATTCAAAAAAGATGATGCCTGCATGGGCACCAAAGCGGCGGCCTAAATTGAGCTGTCTTGGCGCCATCATCAAAAAACCATAATGATTGAGCATGCCGGTTTCTTGGTCGCGCATCGAAAGGGATTCAATGCGATGGTTCTGGCACAGCAGAGATAATTCCTGTTGCAGCAATATCTGAAACGGTTCGAGCATAGCGGCATTGGCTAGTGGATCTGCCATATGTGGGTTGAGTACGCACAGGGCGCCAAATTGGCTGCCATCGGGCCAAGCTATTGGGCGCGAGAGAATGTGCTGAATGCCATCAAAATCCCGTGGTAAATCATCCAACATAAAGCTGCCGAGGTTTTGATATAAACCGTCGGGTTGGCTATTTTGTATCTGTTTAAAAAGTTCGAGTTCTGCGGAGTACAAAGTACCTGCGGTAAATTGTGGTGTTTCAGTGATTGCGCTGACAATGATCTCAAATCCTGCGCTGGTCTTTTGGAATATAAAAACCGTGTTAGTGTTGTAATAGCTGTTGATTAGCTCACATTGGTGCATCCAGCGAGTGAGATTCACTTGTTGATTGTCGCTATCAAGTAAACTCAAGTTGGGATTAATGGTTTCGGGCAACATACAAACGCCTAACTAGGGCTAAATATTCATTAAGTTTGGGAAATAAAAGGGGATTTAGCAAATCAAGGCACTAAATAATACCTTGTTCTAGCTGTGTCTATTAATCCAACCGAGTATACTGACGGCCTTAAATTGGGCCTAAAGCCAAGATGATGCCGTGAGAACACTGTGAAGATTAGATTAGCCTTACCCCAAGATGTTGATTTATTAGCGATGCTAGAGAAAAAACATCTCAATGACGAACTAGCTTCCGCCAATATGGGACTGCAAGGGCAAGCTTTTTCCCACAGTGAATTGAGCGAATTAGTGCAGCATCATTGGGTCGTAGTGGCGCAGGTTGAGCAGCAGATCGTCGGTTATGTGATTGCCGGCCGTTGGGGATTTTTCGAACATTGGCCCATTTATCGCACTTTGTTGAATCGTTTGCCGCAACTCGATTGGGATGGACCAAAATTAACTAAGACTAACTCATGCCAATACGGGCCGATTTGGGTGCAGCAAGCCTACCGTGGACAAGGGATTTTTGAGGCATTAGTCAGTGAAATTCGTCGCCAAGTTGCCCCGCATTTTAGCTATATGTTGACCTTTATCGCCGAAGATAATGAACGTTCCTTTGCCGCTCACTCGGGTAAAGCGCACATGCAGGTTGTGGATTTTTTCACCGTTTCGGCAAGAGATTATTATTTAATGGCGGCAAAGACCCAAGCTTAGTTGTTCAACGATAAGAATTAAGGGTTAAATCTCTACTGATATCAATAACGGAGATAAATACATGCGTGTGCAATTTGTTGAGTCATTATTAACGACTTATGCCAAGGTCAATTTATCGGCTTGGGACAGCTTGAGGTTAGTCTTATCAGAATGCGCTCACCATGAGTATGAGGCGAGGGGATTTGAAGTCGAGTTTTTATCTGACTTAGGTGCATTGCAACATTATTGGGTACAAGTGGGAGATATTTGGCTCGATTGTGGCCGAATCAATGCCTATTCGACGGTGATTACGCGACTGACCGATAAGGAACTTAGCCGTGTAAACTCCAAGAGCGCGTTAGAATGCGCTATTTTATCCCAAGAGCAGATTGGTCTACTGTGCATGCAAAACGCCCATTTCGACCATTGCTAAGGGCGCTTATTCTGCCTCAACCACCTTTTTGATCAATACTTCTTCATCAGAAAGATGCGCTGAGGGGTAGTGGTGACTGTGCCTATGATCTCAAACCCTTGTTTTTCATAAAATACAGGGGCTTGAATCGATAAGGTATCCACTTGAGCTACCAAGCAACCCCGTTGTTTCGCCTCTGCTTCAGCAAGCGCCATCAGTTTACGCCCAAGCCCTGTGCCTCTGGTTTGGTCATCAACCCAGACAACATTGATTAAGAAGTTTTTATAGATAGTTCGGCCACCCACACCACCAATCAACTTGCCAGCTTCATCACGTGCAATGACAGTCAAAGGTACTGATTTC
The DNA here is from genome assembly GCF_025654335.1 of Shewanella sp. SM21. Classification (NCBI taxonomy): domain Bacteria; kingdom Pseudomonadati; phylum Pseudomonadota; class Gammaproteobacteria; order Alteromonadales; family Shewanellaceae; genus Shewanella; species Shewanella sp. SM21. The sequence goes on along the minus strand of NZ_JAKKRL010000010.1, from coordinate 108,299 downwards.
TCTGGTCCTAAGAGCCCAGCATTATATTGCCGAACGCCGTCTACCAGCGCATCCACAATCGCGGTATTTTCTTCACTCATAACTTCAAATTTCATGTCAAAAACTCTTTCTTGAATGTGATTACTTTACAAAACGTAAATGTTATGTCTGTTGCATTCAACTTTTGATTGATCTCACTAATGTTAATCATTATCATTCGCGAAATCATTTATAGGTTACATTTGTAAACTAAGTTTACTAAACAGGAGAGGTTTATGTTATTTCGTCAAACTTGCTTGGCAGTTGCCATTACCGCTGTATTTGCGGGTAATTTTGTCCAAGCCGAAGAGGCTCCCGACAGAAAAATGGAAGTTATGGTTGTTACTGCCTCTGGATATGAACAGAAATTGGTTGATGCACCTGCCAGTATTTCTGTTATCACCCAAGAAGATTTGATGATAAAACCTTATACCACTCTCCTAGATGCAGTGCGTGACTTGGAAGGGGTTGATATTGGTGAAACCCGTGATAAAACAGGGCAAGGTACCATCAGTCTACGCGGTATGGGATCTGACTATACCTTAATCCTTGTCGATGGTAAGCGTCAGAATAACCATGGTGATATTTATCCAAACAGTTTTGGTGGCAATCAATTTGGTCATGTACCACCACTTGATGCTATTGATCGAATTGAAGTTATTCGTGGGCCAGCATCAACGTTATACGGTGCAGATGCTCTAGGTGGTGTGGTGAACATCATCACTAAAAAAGTGGGCGACGAATGGTCTGGCTCTATCACTCACAGCCGAACTCATCAAACCAATGATGCCTATGGTGAAGATATCACTACCGATTTCAGCGTGATGGGTCCCCTCATTAAAGGCGTTCTTGGGTTATCGATTCATGGCAGTATTTATGATCGAATGGGGTCTACACCAGAGTATGCACCAGTAGATTATCCCAATGGAGAAGTACGCACTCGTTCACTCGGTTTTGGTGGTGGCGGTAAAACCGTCGATAACGAAAATCATATGTTAGGTGGGAGTTTAAGTTGGACACTAAATGAACATCACAAAATTTGGTTTGATTTAGATTCCTCATCTCAAGATTATGATAATACACCACTGATCAATGATAACGGTGAACGAGAGTATCCGCTTGGTACTGTTGATAATATCGATAGTCTCTGGATTGCCAGTAACTTCTGCAAAGGCGGCGTAGGTTCCCGTGAGGCTGCTTGTCTAGCCAGCGGTGGTGAATGGGCAAGACGATCAAATCCGCGAGCGGGTTACAGCGAGACTCAAAAATTTACCCGTGATGCTTGGGCATTAACCCATGAAGGTGCTTGGGATTTTGGTACAAGCTTTGTGTCACTATCCTATGTAGACACACAAAATAATGGCCGCACACTGCCATTTACCACTGCTGAACGAGTATTACTACTGCAGATGATTGATGGTAAAGGGGATTACACCGGCATGACTGAAGCCGAACGTAAAGCGATTGCTGAATCCACTTTCCTGCCTAGACCTAAACGCGAAATGGCAAGTAATCAATATACGCTTGATATGAAACTCGATATTCCATTTGAAGCTGCAGGAAATCATGTCGCAGTGACGGGTGCGCAGGTGATTCGTGGTGAGTTGAAAGACGGTGTATTTGGTATGGAAGAAGGTACGCCGGGCGCAGTACAAGAACATAATATGTGGTCTGTTTTTGCTGAAGATACATGGAGCATGACTTCTGATTTATCTGTTACTGCGGGTTTACGTCATGATGATCATGAAATATTTGGCAACCAACTCAGTCCACGTCTATACGGCGTTTACACCATTAATAATGAGTGGACTGTAAAGGGTGGGGTGAGCACAGGTTTTAAAACACCTAAAACCACACAATTGTATGATGGTGTCGTTGGCTTTGGTGGCCAAGGAACCTCACCGCAATTTGGTAACCCAGATCTCGAAGCTGAAACCAGTGTGTCCAGCGAAGTCGCCCTGTATTGGTCTCATCCAGATGGCCATAATTTTAACGTCACTATCTTTAAAAATGATTTTGACGATAAGATTGCTTCACAACCCTGTGGTAAAGGTACGAGCATAGAATGTTCCGATGCGGGTGAATATGCTGATTTAGGTTATGCAGTCAGTAGCAAAACAGTCAACATAGATAAAGTTACTATTCAAGGTGCTGAGCTCGCGGGACGTTGGGAAATTCTAGATGCCTTAACGTTAAATGCTAATTATACCTACACAGATAGCGAGCAGAAAAGCGGTGCAGAGCAAGGCCGTCCACTCGGCAACAGTGCCAAGCATATGGCAAACGCGACATTAAAATGGGAGTTGACCGACTCATTTAACGTATTCTTGACCTCAGAATACCGTGCTAAACGTTATCGCTCTTGGGATATCATTAATGATGCTGCACTTTACTATAAGGGTTATAACGTGTTCCATCTTGGTGGTTCTTATCAGGCGAGTGAGTTTGTCACCTTCAACATGCGAGTAAATAACTTGTTTGATAAAGATTTTACTTCATACGATATTGTCTTCACCGAATGTAGTGACACTAGCACCACTTGTGTCTCTGACGACAATGGCCAAAATGGATACACAGCATCTTACGTTGATGATTTTAATAACAAAGATAAGGCCCGTAACTTCTGGGTTGGTATGAATGTACGTTTCTAAACGAATACCCTGTGCATTAGCCATTATTTGATATTCATGGGCGATAGATAAAACTGAGAGTTACCCGTTTGATAAAGGTATCCACTATCAATTAAACAATAGGGTAACTCTCATTACTCATTACTCATTACTCATTACTCAGTGCACCTGCACTGTGCTGGTGAGTCCGCACTATCGAGCCATCAATAAAAAACCATTCCGTGTCAGCAAGGTTCGCTAAGGTTTTGAGTAAATAGGCCTGAATGTCTTTTTAGACTATAAATAAAACCGTCTAAAGACCGTACTCCAATGGCTCAACTCTTTGGGTAAATCTTGCCAAGGGATACCTGTTAGAAGGCGGTAAAGAATGCCTTCGAATGTTTGTCTATGTTCAGGTTTATCATAAACACGGCCTGTGCTTTTCATTAAATGAAATAGTGTTTCCCAGCGTGCATTGGTTAGCATCAGTATTGGCATGCTGTCTAAAAATTATCCTCGAAAGCTCAATAGACCCTAGATGAAGTCAGAAAAATTAAAGGTGCTAGCGTATAAGCCTAAAGAATCAGCCATTGCCCGTTTGGGTAAGTACCAATATAACCAAAGGGGATTCTTCCACAGAGATACCAAGATAGGCGTTCACTCGTAAAGGCTGAAAGTTTAACGTCAGCTAGGAGCAGTGTTGCGAGCGTATTAGCGTCATCGGATGTCAGCGCGCATATTTCTGCAACGGGAATAATTTTCCAAGTGGCGAGGTAAGCTGACTTAGAAATGTCATCGACTTCGCTGTCAGAAATCCAAGCATGCACATCATTTACTACTGCCTTTGTTTTTAACGAATTTGCCAAGTCATGATCAGTTACACACAGGCTTTCATAGTGGATTTCGTAAGGTGTTTCAAAAAAGGCTTCAGGATCGGATTCAAGAAAAGCGGCGATCTCCTCTAATGTGCCGTATGTCTTTGCTGTTTCCTCTGGCAGACCTACGTTGGCTGCCCATGCACAAGATTGAAGTTGCTGTAATAAGATGGCGTTATCGGTCATGGGGTCTGTGCACTCTAATAGTCTATGTATATGCTGCTTTTTATCTTGCCATATTTGTCTTAGCATTATTAATCTAACTAAATGTCAGACATAAAAAAACCGCTGGGTAGCGGTTTTTCATGGGTCTTAAGTGTAAAAATTGAAATGAATTAAGATTATAGACCCGCGTCAGCGCGCAATATTTCGGCTTTATCAGTCGCTTCCCATGGGAATTCGCTGCGACCAAAGTGGCCATAAGCGGCGGTCGCTTGATAAATTGGACGTGCTAAATCTAGCATGGCCGTTAAACCGTATGGGCGCAGTTCAAAGTGTTGACGTACTAACTTGATCAGCACTTCTTCAGATACTTTACCTGTACCGAAGGTCTCGATGCTGATAGAGGTCGGCTCTGCCACACCAATAGCGTAAGACACTTGGATTTCACAGCGATCAGCAAGACCTGCTGCAACGATGTTTTTTGCCACATAACGGGCAGCATATGCCGCGCTACGATCCACTTTTGATGGATCTTTACCAGAGAACGCGCCACCACCATGACGGGCCATGCCGCCGTAGGTGTCAACGATGATCTTACGACCGGTTAAGCCGCAATCACCTACTGGACCACCGATAACAAAACGGCCAGTTGGGTTGATAAAGAACTTAGTATCTTTGTTTAACCATTGAGCCGGTAATACTGGCTTGATGATGGTTTCCATCACGCCTTCAATTAAGTCGGCTTGTGAAACGTCATCTCTGTGCTGAGTCGATAACACGACTGCATCGATACCGACAATTTTGCCATCATCATAGGCAAAAGTGACTTGGCTTTTCGCATCTGGGCGTAACCAAGGTAGCGTGCCATTTTTACGCACTTCAGACTGACGTTTCACTAATGCGTGAGCATAGGTGATAGGTGCAGGCATCAGAATGTCGGTTTCGTTGTTAGCATAGCCAAACATTAACCCTTGATCGCCAGCACCTTGCTCTGCAGGGTCTGCGCGGTCTACACCTTGATTAATGTCGGGTGATTGCTTACCAATGGCGTTTAATACTGCGCACGAGTCTGCATCAAACCCCATATCTGAATGGGTATAACCAATTTCACGCACCGTTTTACGGGTGATTTCTTCAATATCAACCCAGGCAGAGGTAGTTACTTCACCACCTACTAATACCATGCCGGTTTTGACATAAGTTTCACACGCTACGCGTGCTTTTGGATCTTGAGCCAGAATTGCATCTAGCACAGCATCAGAAATCTGATCTGCAATCTTATCGGGATGACCTTCTGAGACCGACTCAGAAGTAAACAAGTGCTTTGCCATAGTAGGAAAATCTCGTCGTTAGCATTCAAACGTGTAGAAGCATCTACATCTAGACGGCTATTTTAGTTTAAATCCGATTGCCGATCACCCCCGATAATAAAAAATCCTCTCAGATTGTGACCTGAAAACGACTACGCTCAGTCATAAATAGGTTATTTTTCTTATATTTCATAGTATTAAGTTTGCTATGTTTTTGAGAAATTTATTTCTCCATTACAAGTGATCCTTGCTATGCCCTCTCAAGTAAACGCGAGCAAAGTGACTGGCTTGTTTCTGCGACTTGTATACCCAAGCGACCTGAATCCTGCATCTTCAGGTTGTTTGGGTATATATTCGGCCATCTTTTGCTGAGTGAATGGTAATTTTAGTTTGCGTCACACTGGCATGTAGGGGAAAATATGCATCCAAATTGCCCGCTAGACCCCACAAACAAGCAGGAGAGAGCATGTCTTCCCGTAAAGTACTCGCAAACGCAATCCGTGCGTTAAGTATGGATGCAGTTCAAAAAGCAAATTCAGGCCATCCCGGCGCCCCAATGGGTATGGCAGATATTGCTGAAGTGCTGTGGAATGATTTCCTTAAGCACAACCCGAACAATCCGAAATGGGTAGATAGAGATCGTTTTATCCTCTCTAACGGTCACGGTTCAATGCTGATTTACTCTTTACTTCACCTGACTGGTTATGAATTACCAATTGAAGAGCTAAAACAGTTCCGTCAATTGCATTCTAAAACACCGGGTCACCCAGAATACGGTTACACACCAGGTGTTGAAACCACAACGGGTCCACTCGGTGCGGGCATCAGCAACGCTGTCGGTATGGCGATTGCTGAGAAAACCTTAGCGGCACAGTTTAACCGTGATGGTCACGATATCGTTGATCACTATACTTACTGCTTCCTCGGCGATGGCTGTTTGATGGAAGGTATTTCCCACGAAGCCTGTTCATTAGCCGGTACTTTAGGTTTAGGTAAACTGGTCGCATTTTGGGATGATAACGGTATTTCTATCGATGGCCATGTTGAAGGCTGGTTTACCGATGATACGCCAAAACGTTTTGAAGCTTACGGCTGGCATGTGATTACCGGTGTTGACGGTCACGATAGCGCGGCAATCCGTGCTGCTATCGAAGCGGCGAAAGCGGTGACTGATAAACCAACAATGATTTGCTGCAAAACCATTATCGGTTTTGGTTCCCCCAACAAATCTGGCAGCCACGATTGTCACGGCGCGCCACTAGGCGATGCAGAAATCGCAGCCGCCCGTGAATTCCTTGGCTGGCCACATGCACCATTTGAAATCCCTGCTGACGTTTATGCGGGTTGGGATGCCAAAGAAGCAGGTGCTGCCCGTGAAGCGGCGTGGAACGAGAAGTTTGCAGCATATCGCGCAGCTCACCCAGAACTGGCTGCTGAATATGAGCGTCGCGTTCTGAAAGGTGAATTACCGGCTGATTTCGAAGAAAAAGCGCAGGCATTCGTGCAAGCATCACAGGACAAAGCCGAAGGCATTGCGAGCCGTAAAGCCTCACAAAATGCTATCGGTGCATTTGGCGCTATGTTGCCTGAACTGTTAGGCGGCTCTGCTGACTTAGCGGGTTCTAACTTGACACTGTGGTCAGGTTCTAAAGGTATTCAAGACGACCCAGCTGGTAACTACATTTACTACGGCGTGCGTGAATTCGGCATGAGTGGCATTATGAACGGTGCTTCGCTGCATGGTGGTTTCATCAATTACGGCGCAACGTTCATGATGTTCATGGAATATGCTCGTAACGCAGTGCGTATGTCGGCACTGATGGGCATTCAAAACATCTTCGTTTATACCCATGACTCTATCGGTCAAGGTGAAGATGGCCCAACGCATCAGCCAGTTGAGCAATTAGCTAACCTGCGTATGACGCCAAATATGGCCGTATGGCGTCCATGTGATGCGGCAGAAACGGCAGTTTCTTGGAAAGCTGCGATTGAGCGCCGTAATGCACCTACGTCACTGATCTTCAGCCGTCAAAACCTGAAAGCTCAAGCGCGTACCGCTGAGCAATTAGCTAATGTGGCTAAAGGTGCTTATGTACTGCAAGACTGTGCGGGTACACCAGAACTGATCCTGATCGCAACTGGTAGCGAAGTACAATTGGCAATGGATGCAGCCGCTGCACTGACTGAGCAAGGCAAACACGTTCGCGTAGTCTCTATGCCATCGACAACTGAGTTCGATAAGCAAGATGCTGCTTATAAAGAATCTGTATTACCACGTGCTGTGACTAAACGTGTGGCTATTGAAGCGGCGCATACCGATTTCTGGTACAAGTATGTCGGTTTTGAAGGCACAGTTGTGGGCATGACCACATTTGGTGAGTCTGCACCGGGTAACGTGCTATTGAATCACTTCGGTTTCACCGTTGAAAATGTGCTGAATGCTGCAAAATCATTGGGCTAATGGCTCAAGGGATTAGATTCAATACAAAAGGTTAAACTTTTTAAGTGTTAATCTGTATAATGCGGCCTGCAATCGTTTGCAGGCCGTTTTTGTATTAAGAGGAAATTGAGACCTCAATGATCCGAGTCGCTATCAATGGTTATGGCCGTATCGGCCGCTCTATTCTCCGAGCTTTATATGAGTCTGGAAAACGGCAGCAAATGCAGATTGTCGCGATTAATGAATTAGCTAAACCTGAAGCCATTATTCATCTGACCCAGTACGACACCACCCACGGTCGGTTTGCGCACAAAGTGAAGCTTGTTGATGATCATATGCTGATTGGCGACGATGCGATAAAAATTCTCCACGAGCCCGATCCGGCAAAACTCCCTTGGCACGAGATGGACATAGATATTGTCTATGAAGCCACAGGCGTATTAGTCGATCGTCAAAGCTGCGAAGCCCATATTCACGCCGGCGCTAAACAAGTGCTGATAAGTCATCCATCCTCAGCTGATGTCGATGGCACGATTGTCTATGGGGTGAACCACGATTTACTCCGCGCCGAACACACTGTGGTGTCCAACGCTTCTTGCACCACTAACTGTATCGTGCCTGTGATCGATGTGCTCGATCGCCACTTTGGCGTTAAAAGCGGTGCCATTACCACTATCCATTCGGCGATGAACGATCAGCAAGTGATTGATGCTTACCATGATGATTTGCGTCGAACCCGTGCTGCTGGTCAATCGATTATCCCTGTCGACACTAAACTTGCCCGCGGCATTGAGCGGATCTTGCCGCACATGAAAAATAAGTTTGAAGCGATTTCGGTGCGCGTGCCCACCATCAACGTGACCGCCATCGATTTGTCCGTGACCTTAGAAAAAACCGTCGATATTGCCACAGTCAATCAGGTGCTGGAATCTGCCGCCAATGGGCGATTTAACGGCATCTTAGGCTATACTGATGAGCCCTTAGTCTCATGTGATTTCAACCATGATCCGCGCTCCAGTATTGTCGATGGTACCCAGACCCGCGTGAGCGCCGGTCAGTTGGTGAAGTTACTCCTGTGGTGCGATAACGAGTGGGGTTTTGCCAATCGTATGTTAGATACGAGTTTGGCGATGATCGCGGCCAAGCGAGGCTGATAAAAGTAGATTATTCACTTGTGGGTCACTGAATTTATGCCAATTCGACGGGATGTCGAGCGCCGAGCGGCAGTCAATTCATACCGGCTATAGTGTGAAACAGTTTGTTTTTTGATTATAAAAGGAAGCGTTACCATGGCAATTATCAATATGTCAGATCTGGATCTACAAGGTAAGCGCGTGCTTATCCGCGAAGATCTTAATGTCCCTGTCAGCAATGGCGTCGTCACCAGTGATGCACGTCTGCGCGCCTCTCTACCGACTATCGAGTTGGCCCTTGAAAAAGGTGCGGCTGTGATGGTGATGTCGCATTTAGGTCGTCCGACCGAAGGCGAATACAATGCTGAATATTCTATGCAACCTGTGGTCGATTATTTGGCAAAAACCCTGTCTTGTCCTGTGCGTTTAGCGACCGACTATTTAGATGGCGTTGACGTTGCCGTGGGTGAAGTGGTTGTGTTCGAAAACGTGCGTTTCAACGTGGGTGAAGGTAAGAACAACGAAGCCTTATCGAAAAAAATGGCGGCGCTGTGTGATGTCTATGTGATGGACGCCTTCGGTACTGCACATCGTGCCCAAGCATCGACTCATGGCGTGGGCATGTTTGCCCCAATCGCCTGTGCCGGTCCATTACTGGCACAAGAATTAGATGCCTTAGGCAAGGCATTAGATAACCCTGCGCGTCCAATGGTGGCGATTGTCGGTGGCTCTAAAGTGTCGACTAAGCTGACCGTGCTAGAAAGTCTTTCAGGCATAGTTGATCAGTTAGTGGTTGGCGGCGGTATTGCCAATACTTTCATTGCAGCGGCGGGCTACAATGTCGGTAAATCGCTGTATGAAGCGGATTTGATCGACGAAGCTAAGCGTTTAGTGGCTAATGCTAAGAGCCGTGGCGCCGATATTCCTGTGCCGACTGATGTGGTCGTTGCGGGCGAGTTTAGCCCAACAGCAGCGGCAACGTTAAAATCGGTTAGCGAAGTCGCTGATGGCGAAATGATTTTCGATATTGGTCCAGATAGTGCTGAAGCACTGGCTAAAATCATCGAATCTGCTGGTACTATCGTGTGGAACGGCCCTGTGGGCGTGTTCGAATTCGACCAATTCGGTGAAGGTACTAAGCGTATTGCCCAAGCGATTGCTGATTCAAAAGCGTTCTCTATCGCAGGCGGTGGTGACACTTTAGCTGCGGTTGATAAGTACGGTATTGCCGATAAAGTGTCTTACATTTCGACTGGCGGCGGTGCTTTCCTCGAGTTTCTCGAAGGTAAAGAATTACCGGCTGTGGCTATGTTAGAAAAGCGCGGCGCTTAATATTAAGTTTTAAAAAACGCGGCGCATAAGACGCCGCGATAAGCTCTGATAACATCAAAGCTTTGATAAAAGTAAAAAATTATAAAAAAACCGCCCGTATTCATCTAAGGTACTTAATTTAAGTTGTTTATTTAAGGTACAGAGTTGAATGCGGGTATAAAAATCCATCCAAACGATAGCGACCTCGGTGATAGATATCACCCTATTATTGGAGTTAAAAAATGGCGTTAATTTCCCTACGACAACTACTTGATCACGCAGCAGAACATGGATACGGTGTGCCTGCGTTTAACGTTAACAACTTAGAGCAGATGCGTGCCATCATGCAGGCCGCTGAAGCAACAGACAGCCCTGTGATAGTGCAAGCTTCTGCTGGCGCACGTAAATACGCTCGCCCACAGTTCTTAAAATATTTGATGGCAGCAGCTCTTGAGCAGTATCCAGATATTCCAGTGTGTATTCACCAAGACCACGGTACCGATCCTGATATTTGTCAGCGTTCTATCCAATTAGGCATGTCATCAGTCATGATGGACGGCTCTTTGATGGCTGACGGCAAAACGCCTGCATCGTACGAGTACAACGTTGATGTTACCCGTCGTACAGTGGCATTTGCCCATGCGTGTGGTGTGTCAGTTGAAGGTGAAATCGGCTGTTTAGGCAGCTTAGAAACTGGCCAAGCTGGCGAAGAAGATGGTGTTGGTGCATCAGGTATTTTAAGTCACGATCAAATGTTGACTAGCCCTGAAGAAGCGGCGCGTTTCGTTGCCGATACCCATGTTGATGCACTCGCGATTGCTATCGGTACTAGCCATGGTGCATATAAGTTCAGTCGTAAACCGACGGGCGATGTACTGCGTATCGACCGCATCAAAGAAATTCATGCGCGTATTCCTAATACTCACTTAGTGATGCACGGTTCATCTTCTGTGCCACAAGAGTGGCTAAAGATCATCAATCAATATGGTGGTCAGATCCCAGAAACCTACGGCGTACCATTAGAAGAAATCGTAGAAGGTATCAAACACGGTGTACGTAAAGTCAACATTGATACCGACTTACGTTTAGCATCAACGGGTGCCGTTCGTAAATTCTTAGCTGAACACCCAAGTGAATTTGATCCACGTAAATTCCTGAAAGCATCAATGGAAGCCATGGCCGATATCTGTACGGTTCGCTATGAAGCTTTCGGCTGTGCAGGTCAAGCATCTAAGATTAAGCCATTGTCTTTACAAGCAATGTATAAAGCGTACCAGTCTGGCGCGTTAGATCCTAAGATCAATATGTAAGCGTTATTGCTGAGATAAAAACCCGCTAAAGCGGGTTTTTTATACTTAAAATAGCTGCAATTTTCATTTTTTAATCGTAAATGTTAATATCGCGCAGATTTTCAGGGGAAAATACTAACCCTTATTAATATGTGCTTATTCAGCATCGCTGGGACGAACAGATATTTATAGGGATTGGATTTAACGGAACAGGAACGGATAAACATGAAGAAAGTACTGACCGCAGCACTATTAATGACTGCACCTTTTATGGCGACAGCTGGGGCCGATTTTGTAAAAGGCGATGAGACATTCGCAGGTGAAGCTGAGCTTGGTGCAACCTTAACCACAGGTAACACTGAAACCTCATCATTCAAAGGGCGTTTAAATCTTAAGCATGAGCTTGGCGATTGGGAGAATCAGTACTTACTCGAAGGTTTATATAAAGAGGATACAGGTTCTGTTACCGCGAAACGCTATTTAGCGGGTGCACAAGGTAACTACAAGATGACAGATCGTAGCTACTTGTTTGCTAACGGTAATTATGAAGTTGATCCGTTCACCGGTTATGATTACACGCTATCTGGCGCAGCGGGTTATGGTTATAGATTCTATGATACTAGTAAGACCTTTTTAGATGTCGAAGTCGGTCCAGGTTATATCTATCAGCGTCTTGATACAGAGCAAGCACTTATCGAAGGCCATGACACCAATGACAGCGTCGTTGCGCACGGTGTGATCAACTTTGAAACCGAAATCACTGACACCTCTAAATTCCAACAACGTTTCGTTGCAGATTACGGTGATAAGCTCGATGCCCGCTCTGAAACTTCGTTAACGGCGAATATTATCGGCGCATTAGCAATGAAGTTTGCCATTATTGTGCGCTACAACAGCGAGCCGTTGGATAATAAGAAAAGTACAGATACAGAAACCAATATGACCTTGTTATATTCCTTCTAATGCAGTGACGCTGATTAGAAACTAAAAAGCACCTTTGAGGTGCTTTTTTATTGGCTCTTTTTAGACTAAGTTAAATGTTTCTTTATTAGTTATCGCTGTAGTTATACAAAAATTAATGTTTTAAACGCCTTTGGTTATAGGGTAATGCATAGAAAGTTGCGTTTTATCAACATTTACTATGCCGAAGCTATGGTAATTTTCGACTAATTTCCTACGTAGAGATGAACTTTAATGAAATTACAGCGGTTGTTTAAAGGCAGTGGAATGGCGTTCTGGAGTCTATTCTGCGTTGCAATATTGAGCGGATTCTCACCTGCAGCATGGGCTATGACAGAAGGGATAGAACGGCTTAATTTAACCGCATCGAGTGTGGGTTATGTTGCCGTCTTTGTGTTTGTGCTTGCATACATAATGGTGATGGCTGAGGAGTCGTTACATTTACGCAAGTCGAAACCTGTGCTGGTCGCGGCAGGGATTATCTGGGGCATGATAGGTTTTGTGTATGTACAAAATGGTATGTCTGAAGTGTCGGAAGCGGCATTCAAACATAACTTGCTTGAATATGCAGAGCTTCTACTCTTCTTACTCGTGGCGATGACTTATATCAATGCTATGGAAGAGCGAAATTTGTTTGATGCCATTCGTGGTTGGCTTGTCGGCCGTGGGTTTAGTCTAAGAACCGTATTTTGGTTGACGGGGTTTATGGCGTTCTTTATCTCACCCGTGGCAGATAATTTAACGACTGCGCTATTGATGTGTGCCGTGGTGATGAAGGTGGGGGCAGGGCAACGCAAGTTTATCACCCTAGCCTGTATCAACATTGTTGTTGCGGCTAATGCGGGTGGCGCGTTTAGCCCGTTTGGTGATATCACGACCTTAATGGTGTGGCAAAAAGGATTAGTGCACTTTAGCGATTTCTTCCATCTGTTTATTCCTGCTTTAGTGAACTTTGCATTACCCGCTGCCATTATGAGTGTGTTTATCCCACATTTTGTGCCAGAGCCAGAAAAAGAGCATGTTTATACTAAGCCGGGTGCTAAGCGAATTGTTGCGTTGTTTTTACTCACAATCGCTACGGCAGTGTGTGCTCATTCCTTCTTAGGTATGCCGCCTGTATTGGGTATGATGACGGGATTAGGTTTCTTACAATTCTTTGGTTTTTATCTGCGTAAAACCTTCAATCGTTCCGTTGCCCGCGAACGTGCAAAGGCTGAATTGCGTCAGGACGAGCAGCGTCTTCAGCAGCTTGGTAGTGTGGTGCCCTTCGATGTGTTTAGCAGAATCTCCCGCGCTGAATGGGATACCCTGTTGTTCTTTTATGGTGTAGTGCTATGTGTGGGTGGCCTTGGCTTTATGGGGTACTTGAGCTTAGTATCTGAGGCTTTGTATTCCAATTGGGATACGACTTATGCCAACGTGGCTATCGGTCTGTTGTCTTCTGTTGTTGATAATATTCCGGTGATGTTTGCTGTGTTGACGATGAACCCTGAGATGGCCTTAGGCCAATGGTTACTGGTAACGTTAACCGCAGGAGTTGGGGGCAGTTTATTGTCAATTGGCAGTGCTGCAGGGGTCGCGCTAATGGGACAAGCTAGGGGGATTTACACCTTTGGTGCCCATTTGCGTTGGACACCTGTCATTGCGCTGGGTTATATCGCGAGCATTTTAGTACATATGTGGCTCAATGCTGCGATGTTCTAAATAAAAGTACTGAGCATTCATCTTTTGGGCTGTATTGACGTTTGTGAGTCGTTTTGTAGCGGATAATATCGCGAATTATTTAGCGAACAACATCGATCTAACAAAATTCAATCGCATAACGTCTAGATATCAATGAATAAAATAGAGGCATCCGATGGATGCCTCTATTTGTTTGGATATGTCATTGGAAGGATTATTGCGGTAGCACTTGGATTAAATCCAGCTCGTTATTGGCTTTTGCACCGTAGATCTGAATCGCGACTTTAATTTGTGTTACTGAACCACTTGGATCCTGCTGAGCCCAATCTAAGCCAGCTATCTCAAATTGATATTGACCGCTTGTGACTTCGGTTAATTTACCGCTGCATTCTCCAAGACTTTGGCAACGATAATTTTGGGTAACATGCCAGTGTTTCCATGCCTTCGGATTCGAGGATTCCTTGGCTTTGTCGGGGAACCCAAAATAGTAAATATCATAGGTTTTTGCCGCAGTGATCGCTTCTTGTTGCGCATCCGTCAGTGAAAATTGAATTGTCCCTGTACTCGAGTCAAATTGCTCAAGCTTGAGATTTATTTGCGTTGCTTCATCAATGTTTACTGCATTTTCGACGGGAGGTGGCTGCGGAGTTTCAGGCTCAGTGTTATTGCTGTCACTGCCACATCCTACGAGCATTAATGTCGCGAGGGTCAATGTGAGTAATGGGTATTTCATCACAGTCTCCTTAATTGAAATGCCCTGTATGGCAAGTGGTGCATTCCATGTCTGTTTTTACACTTGCCGCTGAGCCTAGTGTGCTAGTGCTACCGTGACAAGTTTGGCAATCTTGTGCATCTGGTGTTGGTTTACTACCAACAAGGGCGCCGATATTCTCCCCTTGATAGGCACGATTTAATACATCGACTAAGTAATAAGCCATAGACGCGGATAAGCGGTAACAGCGTTCACCTTTTTTCGCGAATGGTAAGCCAGAAGCCTTTGACCAGTTACTGATAGATGAGTGGCATAACACGCTCTTGGCTTTTGATGAACTGCCCACAAGAGCCGTTTTTTCTGCTGTCGAGCCAATACCAGTAACAAATTCAGGTGAAGATAAAGGGAGCGTTGTATTTTCGTAGTAGCGGAAGGTATTGGCTATCACGGCGTTATTGTGACCATTAATGTCATCTAAAATATTCACTAACATGCCTATCGCATTAAGATTACCGCAGAGTGTGCCTTGGCCCGTTACCCCTGCAAAACCATAGGCGGCTAATGCCGTTGGAATTGTTTTGAACTTGTCTACATCGGCACTATTAGATTGGGCTAGCATAGTCACAACGGCATGAAAAACTTGGTGCATACAACCACCACCCGTTTCATAGGCCAGTTTTGCTGTTGCCATTGCATCAAGTGGAACGTATTTAAGTTTCTCACCTATCGCTAATTGATATTGACCATCGGCATTCGTTGCCGCGAGAACCGATGTCCCCATGAGTGTTGCCCCTGCCGCAGCGGTGCTAATACCAATAATACGGGTTAATGCTTGACGTCTATTTATGCTCATTATGTATTTCCTCTATGTAGGATTACTTCTATTTATCAAATGCTAAAGATAAATTGATGACGTAAATTCTAAGCATGCTTGAGATAAATATTGTGATTTACGCCGGAGGATATTTGCCTTTTACATGAGCGGTAAATAGCGTTACTACAATAGAATTAACCGACTTAAATTCTGCATTTAAATTAACTAAACAGATTGCAAGGTGCTCATCGTCCCGATATTTATTATATTTATGTAAATTTATGCCGAATTTCCCATGTGCTAAATGGCATTTATTCCTGTGAGTTAACGCATGTTTTTACCTAATAGCGCTGAACTTGGAGGTCGTCTCACGAAAATTAACTATTTGCTGACTTGGGTTAGCAAGATCACATTAATCATTAGTTAGTTTGCATAGACTTAACTTTGTGTTTTTATGGAGTTGAGTGGATGTTGATGCAATTGGGAGACTGCAGGTTTGATCGGGAACGAGGCATACTGATTGAGTTGTCTCGCGATGAATCTTGGCATCTTCCTCGAGCCGAGTTACAAGTACTTAATTTGCTTGTTGAGCATCAAGGTAAGTTAGTTTCTAAGCACATGCTGAAGACAGGGGATGGAAAACATCCGCCGCTAACTGATACCTCTGTGGCCCGTGCTGTTTTTATGCTTCGCAGCTTTCTTGGACCTCAATATGAGGGCTTGATTGAAACCGTGAAAGGCCAAGGTTATTTACTCCAACCATCTAATGGGACTGAGTTTAGAGGTGTTAATTACCTCAGATTGCACACAGTGCCTTTGTGGAGTGCCTTAGTGTTATTCGGGTTTATGTTAGCGTTTTCGGTGTTTTATTTGAATCATACGGATCACAGCAAGCCAACCCAAGCACTTATGACCTCAATATTACCTTTGGCTTCAGGCCAGCAAGTACGATTACACTTATTTGCTGATTCCAATACTAATAACACCTTACTCTTCGAATTAGGTGAGCGCTTAAGTGCAGGATTAATCGCCTGCGGTCAAAGTGATTGGGCTGATGTTTATGCTTCTTTGTCCCATGATAAACAAGTGCTTAATATTACTTTTCGAGGCGAAAAACTCGGTCAGTCAGTGATCCGTAATATTAAAATCAGTGATTTCACTCGACCGAAAACCTTTATCGATGCTGCTTGGCTGCAGGAGGTTAACATCTGTGGCTAAATGGCTAAAGTGGACGATTAATATTGTTATCTTGTCGGCATTGATTATGGCCTGCGGTGTGATATACAAACAGTCGGCTACCAATCAGACGATGATTTTAAATTGCAGCTCTGAATTATTCGACCGCCATTCTAGTGTCAATCCCAGCGGCAGCTCGAGTGTTAGCAGTGACGGTAAATTTTACCTACTCGTGGATGTTTTGATTGCCGCTGACAATACGCAGATCAATTATCGTTACTTTAATATTGACGGTACGAGTGCGGGCAATATTTTAATGCAAGGCAAAGTAGACAGTATTGAGGCCAATAGCATGACCTATAAAGTTACCGTGAAAACGAAAACGGAATCTGAAATTGAAAAGCAAAAAAATTGGCCAGAACATATGAAATATCTATCCTATATCAGCAGCTTACATTTTAATGACTCGGAAATGCACAATCTCAGTATCGAGGTGTTAGATATGGATGACACCAAAGATTATGCCGTGGTCCTTTTTCAGCCTAGCAATACCATTTGTGGATGCAGAATCGTAAATAGTCGAATTTAATCAGTGAATTTGAGTTTATTTCAGTTAAGATTAGTGCTCTTTGATTTGTGATTACTGTGGTGAGTCTCCTGTGAGGGATTCATGAAAAGGGTGTTGTGTCTAAGATACGTGTAAAGCAAGAAGAATCCCTGTCGATTAAGTTCAGCCATCAGATGGAAAAGGGCGATAATCGTCAGCTTGATCTCTATTTCTTTTTACCTAAGGAAATGGGCATAGGCTCGCGCACGCTCAATGAAGAAGAGTACTACTACAGCTCAATAGTTGGACGTCGCTCATACTATTCAGAAGGCTTGCACTTACCTCTGGTGCAGGGGCGTTTTGCCAGTTTAAATCGCCGTACTGTTGAAGAGTTCAGGTTGTACCTAAATCTCTTCGCCTATCAGTTTGCGGTTGCGGTTGAAAACGATGTTAAAGAACTCAATCAAATCACAGATGTAACCCATTTTTATTTTGCCCTCGACGAATTACGCGAACAAATTGCCCAGTTGCTGAAAAAGTTTCGTCGTAACGAACCAGGTGATCCCAAATGGAAATCTTACTTTGAAAATGCTGATAACTACTTGTCTTGGTTTTGTGAGCAGCAGTTACTCAAAGTGCTCGCTTATGCCACTCGTACCAGTGATTTCAACGATATTTTAGAGCGGGTACTCACGCTCTGCCGTAATGAATGTGCCTATCGTGATGAGCATAAGTACAACTCAGCGCAAACTAAGCAAGATCCTAACCGTATCTCTAATAAGATGTTGTTATTGCGCCGTTTAATTCAACAAGGGGTGGTACTCAAAGAAGAGTTAAAGCCTTTAGGGATTGGCCTTAAAAAGTTTACGACAGGACTGGCGACCGCGTTAGTGATGTTGGTGGTGTCTGCGTTGATAATTCAAGCGCAGGGCGCCTTTAGTGGTTTTACTATTGCACTAGTGCTGACTTTGGCTGTGATCTATGGTTTCAGGGAAATCTTTAAGGACGATGTGCGCAATGCCATGTGGCGATTTATTCAGCGGGGCAGACCACGTTGGAGCCGCATTTTACGGGATACTACGAGTCAGGCGGTTATCGCTAAGCAGTTGGTATGGCTTGAGTTTATGCGTCAGCAAGATCTACCCGAAAAAGTCAGTGACATTCTAAAGCACAGACATAGCCAAAATAAGGTCGATGCGGAAATTCTGCACTATAAAATCGCCACTAAGGTGAATCAGAGTGAATTCCAAGCGGGATATTCGACTATTCAAGAGCAAGTGAGCTTTAGCTTAGTGCCTTTTGCCCGTTATTTAGAACGGGGTAAAGCGAAGATTTATAAGGAAGTTGAAGGCAAAATTAGTTATGAATCGGTTGAGCGGCGCTATCAAGTCAACCTGATTTTAGTGTTGCGTGATGGGCGCGAAGCCCCGCAGTATATTCGCTATAAAATCACCATGAACCGCTCGGCAATCATAGAAATTACCCAGAGTCAGTTGCCTGACTCAGTTAATGCACCCGAATCTACGATTGATGACGAGTAAAGGCCTGACCGATATTCTGATCGTTATTTTGCTTCGCCCGTTTTAGGGCGATTTCGGCATTATTCAAATATTGCTCTAATGTCTGGCCTTCTTGATAACCCGCAATACCAATACTAATACCTTCCCCTAAGCCATTACCATTGAGCTTTTCCATCATATTGAGGGCAAAGTTGTGCGCATGGGTGGCGTCTGTGTCAGGTAACATCACAATGAGCTTCCCTAGCTGCCAATGCAGAATTTGATAATTAGCTGGAATTTCAAGCAATAATTGCACTTCTATTTCTTGCTGACGATTTGCCAGTTGGTCGATATCACTCATGTGGCTTAGCATGCCCTCTGGATTGATATCCATTAACAGTAAGCTTGAGCTGAGACGGCTTGGTGGCGGCAGAGAGTTAAAGTAACGTTCTAAATCTGCCAAATTCAGCAGAATAGTACTGCGATGGGGCACAAGGTTACGCTTCTCTGTGCCTCGACCACGCTCGGCGGCTTGCTCTAAAGTGCAGACGATATAATCAATCTCACCATCGGCGGCCACATGGCCCTTCAAGGTGGCTTGCAAACAATTGGAATGCGCCTGTTTAGGTGAGCATAGAATTTGCCCTTGCCACTGACCTTGCATGGCAATTTGGGCGCTGATCCTCTGCCATTGATTGCCTAAATCATTCGCGAGTAATGACGCTAAATCTTGATTTAAATCGCCATTGAGTTGCATTAACGCATCGAATACAGGATTGATTTTAATCAGTTTACCGTTAGCATCTGTGAGGGCTGTCGCGACTGTGTTATCGCATAAAAGCTCACTGAGAAAAGCATTTTGTTTGCTGCTGATTAACTCACTGATGTCCTCAAGGGTGATTAATAGATGTGGTGAGCCTCGGCTTGCCTTTGGTGCTTGGCGGATATGAACGCGTAACGTAGGGCCATTAATACTGTCTAGACTGATTTCACCAGACCATTGACCGGTTTTATGTACCTGCTCCATTAACTCCGTGTAGGTTTTATCATCGAGGCATAAGGTACGCTGTAGGCTTCGGTCTGTCAGTTCATCTAATGGTACTAAGGTCGCCTGTGCCGCTTTAGTATTGGCGCTGATGACTCTGGCATTTTCGTTGACCATCATAAAGCCGATGTCACTATTAAATAAGCCATTAGCAACATCAATACTGTATTGGCGTGAACGCTGTTGTAAGCGATACATGTGGCTGAGTAGTACAACCCAAGCGGCTAAAACCGTTAATATTAACGATGCCACAATGACAATGTTTTGCCATTGTGAGAAACGAGCAGCTATGTCTGAGTTGCGCACATAGGAGAGTAAAAAATATTCTCTGTGAGTCTCAGGTTGGGCTGTAAGTTCGATTTTAAGGTAAACAAAAGTGGCTTCTTCACCGTGGAATTGTCCAAAGTTGCTCATGGACATATCGCGCCACAGGGCCGGATAGCTCTGTCTTAAACTTGCTCCTAAGGTCTCTGGCATATTGCTTAGAGGGGCGAGATCGCTCGCGCCAGCATAGAGTAATCCTTGAGTATCCAGCACTAACATAGGGGACTTATTGCTCGAAAAGGCTGGTTTTATGGCCTCCAGCATTTTTACCATAGAGTTGTACGTCACCAGATAACCGATAGAACTCTGATCGGGCTTCTCGAGCCACGCCATTTGATACATATAAGGTTCAAGCATGCCGTCTATCGGAACAAATTCCAGCGGCGAGGTATAAACTTCTTTGCCACCCATGCTCCGACTCGCTCCAAGTAAGGTCGGTGGTAAGGCATCTTTATTGAAATTAGGGGGAGTTGAGAATTTATAGTTACCTTGGGGATCGTACAGTGCAATGCCGAGTAACTCAGGAATATGTTTTACTAGATCTTGCCAGTTTTCCTGCAATTTAAGTTGTTGCTTGGCGGTAGGATTGCTTAAGTATTGTTTTAGCAGTTCCCCATTGGCGAAAATTTGGGTTCGAAATTGCTGAAAAGACACTTTATCTGCGATCAATGAGCCTATGGTTTGCAGTTCACTGTATCTTTGCGTTGCCCACTCTTCTTGCAGGCGTCGTTCACCTAACGTAATGATTAAGTGAGTTAAAATAATCATGCCAATCACCAGCATAGAAAGCTGGCTTGCAATAGCGAGTAAGCGTTGATGCGACCAATAGATCCCTTGGGTTAAAGAGAGCAGTGGCGCAGCGGGATACGTGCTTGGGTTATTCTTCAGCATGAACCGATTATGAGTGGGTGAACTGTTAATTTCGCTATGTTAACACGAAAGAATTGTTACGACAGTGCCAAGTTACTCAGCAAGATTTCTTGAGTAAAAGTTAAGACGATTCACACATGTACCACTCACGTAATCGACAGTGTTATCTGCTTGGGTATTTCAGTCGATTTTGGCTGTATTAGAATGTCGTTTAGCCTAAGGCGCCTAATATGCGATGCTTGAATTCGCAGCCGTAGGATTCAACTTGTTCACGACAGATGTCGATATCAACACCCGCTAATCCTTCGATGGCTGAAACTTGTACCGTTTCAATATAGTGTGGCGCTAATGCGATGAAAGCATGTACGGCGGCATAGGAACCGGCGAGTTTGGGGCGACAATGTTCCATATAGGCGGCTTCATTATCCGCATTGAGGGAAATGGATAAACTATCAACGCAGTTGGCCAGTTCTGGCAAAATATTGCGCCTATGGACTAAATTACCTAAACCATCGGTATTAATACGTACTCGTCCGCCTCTTTGTTTAATTTCTTTCGCCACCTCAAGCAAAGTTGGAAGATTTAAGGTCGGTTCGCCATAGCCACAAAACACATATTCTTCGAAGTCTTTAACATCGCCAAGCAGTGGAATAATTTCTTCGGGCTTAGGTTGGTGACACAGTGCCAGTTGATATTCGTGGATCTGTTTACTGCCATTATGTTTTGGACAAAACGCACAGCGCAGGGTGCAGCGACCCGTAATATTAAGGTAGCGACTGCGACGAATATCATAGACAAGCGTTTCAGTCGCACAGGTTTCATTTGTGCAAACTTCATCTGTTATGTGACCGTTCGCTAGGGTTTCTGTGGTGACAACTTGTGGTTTATCAATATTTTGCTTGTGCAGATGCTCAGACATAATGATGGGTTTCATTTTAACGATAGCTGACGACTTAAACACAGTGTAGCGAAAGCCTGATGCGATAACTGTCAACTAGATCGCAACTTGAAAGCTCAAGCCACTCGCAGCAGACTCAAAATGACATAGATGATTGAGAGGTTATTGACTCGCACAGAGGATTAAAAAGAGAGCCTAAGCTCTCTTTTTAAGTTTCAAGACATTGATTAACTGCTTCTAGTTAACTTCCTATAGATAGTCTTTTTTATAGTCAGTGGGGACTGGCGGCTCTAAATGCTCAGGTGTAAAGTCCACTTCATGGTCTTTTTTAGGCTGCCACCACCAATGGAAGAAGCGGCTGCTAGTGCGCTTAATGTCGTCGAGTATGATGTACAGCAAGGGCACTAAAATTAGCGTCACAAGGGTCGAGAACAGGATACCGAAGGCGAGGGATGTCGCCATAGGGATCACTATTTGCGCCTGCAAACTACGTTCGAGAATAATAGGCACTAAGCCGACGAAGGTGGTGAGTGACGTCAGGATGATCGCCCTAAAACGATAACAGCCTGAATCGACCGCCGCCTGCCTGACCGATTGCCCTTGCTCCCGCGCACGGTTCACAAAGTCCACCAAAATCAAGGAGTCGTTCACCACCACTCCCGCTAATGCCACTATGCCGCAGAGACTTAACACGCTCATCGCGAGTCCCTGAATTAAGTGACCAAACAGGGCGCCGATAATCCCGAAGGGGATCACAGACATGATGATTAACGGCTGACTGTAGGATTTAAGTGGCACGGCCATCAAAGCATAAATGGTGAACAGCGCAAAGAAGAAGCCTTGCATCAAACCGACCATGGCATTCTGTTCATCCAAACTGCCACCGTCCAGTGCAGTTTGGATTTTAGGGTACTTGGCCTGCAATTGTGGCAGGTAATCTTTTTGGATTTCTTGCACTACTTTTGAAGGTTCAACGATGTTTTTGTTGGCATTTGCCGTGATGGTAATCGCTCTCTTGCCGTCAACACGGGTAATTGAGGCGTAGGATTCACCTTTTTCAATTTGTGCCACGGTCGAGAAGGGAACCGAAGTGCCCGTTGGCGTGCGGATCAGCATATTTTCAAGATAACCCACAGTACGACGTTGCTCTAATGGGTAGCGCACCATCACCTTGATTTCTTCTTTATTACGTAAAATACGTTGGGCTTCATAACCATAGAAACCGTAACGCACTTGGCGAGCTAAATCGGAAAGGGTCAGGCCAAGGGCTTCAGCCTCTGGACGTATCTTGAGGCGAATTTCATGACTGCCCGAGGAGAAGTTGTCGGCAATATCGTACACGCCTTCGTAGCTGGCGAGTTTTTGCTTCAACTCTTTAGAGGCAGCGGACAGTTCATCGAGGTCGCTCGAGGTCAGTCTGAAGGAAATATCGCCACCGGCATCGTTGGTGCTCGCGTTAAAGCTGAGTTTTTTGACCGACAAAAGCTCGGGCAATTGTTCACGCCACGCGGCAGCAATCGTCACTCCATCGACTTCACGGTCTTCACCTTTCGTCAGTTCGGCAAAAATGAAGGCCGAGGTACGGGAGCTCATATTGATAAAGCTATGCTTCACCACTTGATAGCCGTTATCTTTCTCCATTTTTTCGTTCATCTTGTACAGGGCTTCTTCTATGCTCTGTACCACTTTTAAGGTGTTACCTTCGGAGCTGCCTTCATCCATTTCAAGTTCAACTTGAATAAAGTCTGAGGGAATGTCAGGGAAAAATACCCAGCGCACTTTGCCACTGGCGACTAAGGCAATAGACAGAATTAATACACCGATAAAGGCCGCGACCACGTTGTATCTGTGTTTGATACAGCGCTCGAGGAAGTTGCGATAACTGTGGTGAATAAAGTATTGCACTCTGTCGTTAAAATTGGCTTTTAGGTGGCCAAAGAATCCCTTTGGTGCGCCAGGTTTTTTAAACTTCATGTGCGCTAAATGCGCTGGCAGAATGAATTTAGACTCTACCAGTGAGAAGGCTAAACAGAGGATGACCACCATACCGATGGATTTCCAGATAATCCCCATAGGGCCAGAAACCATTAACATGGGAATAAATGCCGCAATTGTGGTTAAGACCCCGAAGGTCGCGGGCATCGCCACTTTTTGCGCGCCACGGATCACGTTCTCAACCGAGTGACCGTGGCGTTCGACCTCTGTGTAGGCACTCTCGCCGATGACAATGGCATCATCCACCACTATTCCGAGCACCAAGATAAAAGCGAATAGGGTCAACATGTTGATCGTCATGGAGAAAGGTTCGAGCGGCATGACCAACATAGTGCCGAGGAAACACACGGGTATCCCCATCATGACCCAAAATGCTAACTTCAGATCGAGGAACATGGCTAAGATGATAAACACCAACAAGGCACCGTAAAACATGTTCGACATCATCATGTCTAAGCGGCCCTGGAGATAGTGGGTCATATCACCCCAAGTATCGAGTTGAGCGTTAGCTGGCAGTGTGGCGCGGCGCTGCTCTACGTACTGTTTAACTTGGTCTGCAATGTCTAAGGCGTTTTGATCATCAATGCTGGTGACTTCAATAATCGCAGCGGGTTTGCCGTTAAAGCGGGTATATTCCAAACGTTCTTCAAAATCATCTTTGATGGTCGCCACTTGTGGCAGCATCACACGGCTACCGTCTGCGCGAGTTGTGACGACTATATTGGCAAAGTCATCGCCCGTGTAGGCTTGGCCTTTGGTGCGCAATAGAATATCACCATCTTGAGCACGAATAGAGCCACCTGGTAAGTCTAAGGAGGAGTTTTGCACTGCTAATGCGACTTGTGAGAAGGTCAAGCCGTACTCTCGTAACTTATTCTCAGAAACTTCAATACCGATTTCATAATCGCGCACCCCTGTGACTTTCGCACGAGTTACCGCGGGGAGTTGGGTTAAATCGTCACGAACCGATTTAGCCAATTCTTTCATATCGTGGAGTGTCATATCGCCATAAACAGACACCCAAATGACGTTATTCTCAGGTTTGATTTGAGAGATATTCGGTTTTTCGATGTTCACTGGGAAGGTTGAAATTGCATCTAACCGCAGTTTGGCTTCATCGAGAATGGTCTGCACTTCGTAACCGTCTTCAACTTCAACGGTAATCGAGCCAACGCCTTCGCTAGCCACAGAAGTCACTTTCTTGATGCCGTTGATATCTTGGATGGCTTCTTCAATCTTGATGTTGATGCCTTCTTCGATTTCCTGTGGCGCCGCACCTGGATAGGCGACGGAAATATTTAATAAATTGAGTTCGAAAGAAGGAAAAACCTCTTTATTAATCAAAATACTGCTGAACAGGCCGCCGATGAGCAGAACACACATTAATAAGTTCGCGGCCACACTGTTGCGGGCGAACCAAGCTAAGATCCCTTTTTGAGTGTCCATTATTTGACTCCAGCGGCCGCAAGACTCGATTCAGGAGTATTTTCTTTTGGTGTCTCAGTGGGCAATGCCGCTTCACCTAAGATTTTGACCATTTGCCCATTTGCCATACTGTTGAAGTGGGTCGTAGCGACGCGTTCGCCCGTTTTTAGACTGTCTTTGATGAACACATTTTCTAAATCACTACGAACCACATTTACTTGGCGCATTTCAATGATATTTTTGTCGTTGACTAGGGCGACTTGGTCGTTACGAACCACATGGCGGGGCAATTTGACTATGCCATCGACAGTGCGGCCCTTGATGACTGCATTGACGAAGCTGCCGTATTTAAGCGGTAAGCTACCTGGCACTTTATTCGCGCGCAGATAGGGATCTTTGATTTCTGCGACTAAATACACCATGCGATTTTCGGCATCGATAACACCTTCACTGCGGATAATATTGCCTTCCCAAGTATTTTCTTTGCCCGCCAAAGAGGCGCTAAGCGTGACTTGGGTATCGGGATTATCGACGGACTCTAGATAGGCTAAATCATCATTAGAAATGGGTAAGCGGATTTCGGCAACGCGAGTGTCGTAGAGCTCACCTAGATTAGTGCCTAAGCTAACGTATTGACCTAAATCGACATTTCTAACTTTGATTATGCCATCAAAGGGCGCGCGAATAACCGTGCGCTCAAGGTTACGTTGGGCTCGCGCCAGTGCTGCCTGCGCATATTTTACGTTAGCTTGTTCTTTTTTGAGTTGCGGGATACGTAGACCTAACTCAGGGGGCAAGCCCTTGTCGTAGCCTTTGAATTCGATTTTAGCGACTTCACCACGGGCTATTTCTTCGTTCAGTGCGGCGGTGGCTTGGGCCAGCGTCGCTTCGGCTTGCATTAAGTCAGCCTCGTAATCTGAGGGCTCGATTTGTGCTAATTGGTCGCCTTTCTTGACTATGCCACCTGCAACAAAATGAGGGGAGATAGTGAGCATTCTGCCTTGAACTTCGGTCACGAGTTGGGTTTTATACTTTGGGGTAACCACGCCGTAGGAAGGTAAGTTTAGCGATACTGTTTGCTGAGTCACTTGCGTGACATCAACGATAGGAATGGGCATCTCTTCAGGTTTTTGTTCTGGCGCCTCCTTCGTTTGCATTAATAAGGCTGCGCCAAAGACAAACAGCAGCAGAATAAGAAAAGGAGACAGTCTCCTCAGTAGGGTCTTCATCATATAATGGTTAAATCCATGCTAATCGCGTAATGGGGTTAAAGTAGCAGAGTCGGCCACGCCAATAAATTTATTTTTGTAAATTAAATGTTTCTAAAAGTGATGCCGTGACAGATATGCGCATCGTGCATCGATATTTGGGCGAAAATTAGAGCAGAAAGGTGATGAAAGGTTCAGTTAGGTGATTGGAATATATTGAAATAAGAATGAATACGCATTGGGGTTAACCGCTCTAAATCCGCCGCATTTCATTCTATATAATTAAGCGTAACATGATATTTTTAGTAAAATCACCCACGTAAGTTATATTTTGGTAATAAAAAAGCCGCATATAGCGGCTTTAGTTTGGTGAATTTAAGCGGGTGTTACTTTTTCTTACGGGCGATTTTACTCGCTTTCTTTGCCGCTTCTTTCTTGCTCGTTTTCTTCGCAGCTTCTTTCGCTTTCACTTTGGCTTTTTTCTTACCCGGTGTGCGCGCTTCTTTATTCTTTGGACGCAGCTCTTCGATCACGCGGCGTTTCAACGGTTGCTCGATATAACGCTCGATTTTACCGACGATACGCATGTCGTGGGCTTCGGCAAGCGAAATCGCGGTACCTTTTGCGCCAGCGCGGCCAGTACGGCCAATGCGGTGGATATAAGTGTCAGCAGAACGTGGCATATCGAAGTTGATCACATGAGTGATATCGTCGATATCGATACCGCGTGCAGCCACATCGGTCGCTAACAAGACATTGACTTCACCTTTAGTAAAGCGACTCAAGGCTTGGAAGCGTTTCTTCTGTTCCATATCACCACGCATAAAGGCGCAGGGAATACCGACTTTAAGTAACTGGCCTTCTAGGCTAGAAACGATGTCGCGGGTTTTCACAAATACGATAGTCCGTTTGACATCTTCTTGGCGTAGCAAATGGCACAACAGCGCAAATTTATGCTCTTTATCATCGGCTAAGTGAATCCATTGGTGGATCTTGGCTTTTTCACTGCGAGGGGCTTCAACATCGATTTCAATCGGGTCGTTTAACACTTCACGGGCAAAACGTTGTACACCGCCGCCTTCTAAGGTGGCAGAAAACAGCATGTTCTGTTTGCGGCCTTGGGCCTCAATAGCAATGGCTTGCACCACAGAAGAGAAGCCCATGTCTAACATGCGATCGGCTTCGTCGATAATTAAGATATCGACTTCTTGGGCGTTGAAATTGCCTTTGTCTAAATATTCCATCAGGCGGCCTGGGGTCGCGACCAGAATATCGACGTTGCCTGCTAAGGCTTCTTCTTGTGGTCCATAAGGAACGCCGCCAGTAACGATAGCAATATCTAAACCTTGGCCTGTGGCTAGGTGACTCGCATAACGGTGGATTTGACTGGCTAACTCACGGGTTGGCGTGAGGATTAGCACTCTTGCTTGTCCAGCAAAACGACGGGGAAAGTCGATCAAATGTTGTAGCGATGGCAGTAAAAAGCTCGCTGTTTTACCTGTTCCTGTCGGGGCGCGCGCAAGAATATCTCTTTGCTCTAAGGCGTAAGGAATCGTTTCTTGCTGAATCGTGGTGGGTGAATGATGCCCCATGGCATTAAGTGACTCTAATAAGCTAGGGTCAAGCTGGAAATCTTCAAATTGCATGCGCAGCGTCTCGACGGATAATAGCGAAGCATTATAAAGGTTATGGCGGTTAACTTAAATAACTTATCTAGATCTCCTGTGTTTATCTTCTGTGTCAGTAAAGTTTTATGGTAATTGGCATAAGTTAATTACTTTTAGGTCAATGTATTAGCATTTAATTTGTGAGAAATTGGACCTTTCGTTAAATTTGCCAAACTTAGCGAGCTTTACTTAATGTGTCAGGATTGGACTCGATATCAGTATTTAAGGTAAAAATCTCGAACCAATTGCACCATGGTTTGTGTGTATTGGCCTGAACGTTCACGAATAGTGATATCACTGAGCTTTGGAGCCATTTGTGGATGAGTCTTGTGGGCGAGTACGCAGAGTACTCGATTAGCGCTTTTCCCTACAATGCTGATAAGGTTGGTTATTTCAATCAAATTGAGCTGAGAGTGCGTTAATATTTCGTCGAAACGGGCCATACTCTGCATTGGTAATATGAGACTTGCCTTTCCTTGCGGTGCTAGGCACACATGAATGGCATCGAGTAGTGCGGTAAAGCTTAAGCTATCAGTGTGACGGGCCATAGCGCGCTGGGATTGTATCGCTTGCGTGCCTTGCTCAAAATAGGGGGGATTACAAATTATGTGTTCAAAATACCCTTGATACTCAGTTTGTTGGCAAAAGTCTTGGATGCTGCAATTAACTAAGGTCAGTCGATTGGCCCAAGGACTATTGTGGAAGTTATGTTGGCAAGCATGGGCGGCATTGGTGTCTAATTCGACACTGGTGATATGTGCTTGACTGCGCTGAGCTGCCATTAAACTGAGTAAGCCGCTGCCTGCGCCTATATCTAAGATTGATTTCGCGGTGGTCAGTTGTGCCCATGCCCCAAGGACGACGCTGTCTGTGCCTACGGCCATGCCGCAATTCATGTCATCGATATGAAATTGTTTAAAAGTGAATGCCATGGGGAGTTAATTTTGCCGTTCTAAAGTAATTTAGGCCCAATATTGGGCGCGCAATATTCTAATTCTAGCCCTCGTTTTTAGCTAATGTTTTTAAACAGTCGCATCTGTCCTAGCTGTATGAATGTGTGTCGCCAAATCATTTACTATTTTACGTGGCAATACTGATTTCACTTAATTAACGCTTTAATTTATTGCCTTAGAAACCTTTTATTAGCAGTTAATTAGCATTATTTCGTTTTTTTTGCCTGAACGGACTTGTTGTCTTGTATTGATGCTTTAAGTCTGGTATTAGTTTCGCCCCCA
Source organism: Shewanella sp. SM21 (assembly GCF_025654335.1). Classification (NCBI taxonomy): domain Bacteria; kingdom Pseudomonadati; phylum Pseudomonadota; class Gammaproteobacteria; order Alteromonadales; family Shewanellaceae; genus Shewanella; species Shewanella sp. SM21. The sequence continues at coordinate 79,094 of NZ_JAKKRL010000010.1, read as the reverse complement.
TTTTTAATCACTTTTAAGATTAACGGATAGGTAAACGAGTTTGTTGGTGAATTAGTCGTCAGTTAGGCTACATAAACGTTCGCCATAGTTTATAAACTCGGCAGATATCGAACATATTTACCACGGAATTGTGTAAACATAGATTTGCACTCCGGATGGGCTTTGTTTTAGCTATGGCTAATCGACACATAATCACTTAAGTTTGTAAAAAAACAATAAGACAAGATGGGGCTTCCAGTGCAAGACAATCAGATGAGTATCGGAGATACATTAGGCTTAGGTTTTATGACCTTTGCGTTCTTTTTAGGTGCGGGAAACCTAATTTTTCCACCATTCGCGGGTATGTTAGCGGGCGAAAATATGCCCCTCGCCATGTTGGGTTTTTTGATTACCGCCGTAGGTTTACCTTTAGTTGGACTGATTGCTGTCGCTAAGGCTCAAGGTAAGGTTATGGCTATGCTGCCAGTATTTGCAGCAACGACATTGGCCGTCGCGATTTACATTATTATCGGCCCTGCTTTTGCTGCGCCGCGTACGGGATTAGTGGCTTACGAGATTGGCGCTAAGCCATTTATCGATGACACTACGGCAACGTTTTTGCTGGGCAGTTTGGAATTAAACCTGACGCAACTGCTATACACATTAGGTTTCTTCGCTGTCACTATGTTGCTGGCGCTTTTCCCTGGTAAGTTGCTCGATAGCGTAGGTAAAGTATTAACGCCTATTTTATTGATTTTGTTGGTCGGATTAGCCGTTTCAGTGCTGTTTTTACCTGCATCCGAAGTGGGCCAAGCAGTGGGGGATTACCAACAGCATCCGCTGACCAAAGGTATTTTGGAAGGCTATAACACTATGGATACGTTAGCATCCTTGATGTTTGGTATGTTGATTATTGATATCCTGCGTAAAAAGGGCATTGACCAACCCAGTGATCAAACTAAGTATCTCATTCGTGCAGCCTTTATTGCCGCCGCTGGTTTAACTTTTGTGTATGTGTCCTTGTTCTTTTTAGGTGCAACCGCCGGCGATATCGCTATCGGCACTAAAAATGGCGGCGAAATATTAACAAATTACGTGACCCGCGAGTTTGGGGAACTAGGCTCAGTCTTGTTGTCATCAGTCGTGACTTTAGCTTGTTTAACCACTGCGGTTGGGCTAGTGAGTGCGTGTTCTGAGTTCTTTAATGAGCTAATGCCTAAACTGTCTTACCGTTTCCTGGTGATCTTTTTAAGCTTGATATGCGCTGTGATTGCGAACGTGGGCCTAAGTCAGTTGATTGCTATTAGTATTCCCGTATTAATGACGATTTATCCTGTGGCTATTGCTCTTGTGGTTGTGACTTTCCTGACCGCTTATTTTGCGAATCCACAGTTTGCACATCGTGCAGTACTGAGCGTGGCACTGTTTTTCGGCATCTTCGATGGTCTTAAAGTGGCAGCGAAAAGTTTGACTGACGCTGATGGTCAAGCCATGAATGGCTTAGCACAGGGCTTTATCCATATAGTGAATGTTATGTCTCCAGTGTTATCTAAGCTGCCACTCTATGAAGAAGGTATGGCTTGGTTATTGCCGACCATTGCGACGATTGCACTGTGTTTAGTATTCGGTCGTGGCCGTGGTCAAACGGCTGCAGCCTAGGCTTTGCATTCGAGTTCTCGTCTTTATGCTTAACTCAGTTAAGCTTATGCAGGCTTAGACATATTTAAATTAATATCAACGGCGTATCATTTGATTACGCCGTTTTTTTATGGAGTATTTGTGCCTAAAACCTATATGCCAGATCCACTTATCGATGCTTTTCTTGATGATCTTTGGTCAAGCAAGGGACTGAGTGATAACACGCTATCGGCCTATCGTACCGATCTACGCCATTTTGATCGTTATCAAGGTCAGCAAGGCGTGACGTTACTCGCGGTTTCTCAGGCCGATGTTAGGGCATATCTGGCCTTTAGAGTTGAGCAGAATTTTGCGCGTACCAGTAGCGCTCGGCTGCTCAGCAGCTTACGGCGTTTCTATACTTATCTGGTGCAGACCAAGCAGATTTCAGCCGATCCTATGGCCTTAGTAGAGTCACCTAAGTTAACGCGCCATTTGCCGGATTCTCTGAGTGAGTCGCAGGTTGACCGTTTACTGTCTGAGCCCAATGTGGATGATGCCGTCGAATGCCGTGACAAGGCAATGCTAGAGCTTTTGTATGCAACTGGCCTCAGGGTGAGTGAACTTGTCGGCTTGACCATGGAGCAAATGAGTTTGCGCCAAGGCTTAGTACGTATTGTGGGCAAGGGTGGCAAAGAGCGTCTTGTGCCGCTGGGGGAATTGGCTATTACCGAAGTGGAGGGCTACATGAAATTTGCTCGCCAAGAGTTGCTCGGTAATAAACAATCTGATGTGGTATTTCCGTCGAAACGCGGGCAGATGATGACGCGGCAAACTTTTTGGCATCGGATTAAACTTTATGCTCTGCGTGCGGGGATTGAAACTGCATTATCACCGCACACTTTACGCCATGCTTTTGCCACTCATTTGCTCAATCACGGTGCCGATCTGCGGGTTGTCCAACTGTTATTAGGTCACAGCGACTTGTCGACCACACAGATTTATACCCATGTCGCACGGGCAAGATTGCAGGAATTGCATCAACAGCATCATCCTAGAGGCTAAAAAAGGATTTAGTTACAGCATAAATTTGCTTTCCGCGCGGCTTGTCTGTAACTTTTTGCCCCTATACAGGGTCTATTGAATATCTCGAGTTAGAACGGCCCCAATATCTCGTTGTAGTGACACAATTTATAGGATGTCCCATGAAGTTGACCCCAGCATTATCCTTAGTTTTTGCCCTCCTAGTTGCACCACTTGCCAGCGCTGCCACTGCGACGTCTCCCGATACCGCTGCGATTAAGCAAAAACTCGGTGAGATGTTAGATGTTGAAGTCATTTCTATGCAGGACTCACCAATTGAGGGCTTGTATCAAGCCATGACCAACCGCGGCGTGCTCTATATTAGCCGTGATGGTTCAAAACTATTCCACGGTAGTGTGTATGATATCGATAAGGGCATGAAAAACTTAACCGAAGCCGCATTAGCGGGTCCGCGTTTAGAAATGATGAAGCCGCTTGAAGAGAATATGCTTGTCTATAAAGCGAAAAACGAAAAACACGTGGTCACTGTATTTACCGATGTTAGCTGTGGATATTGCCGTAAACTGCATAGCCAAATGTCTGACTACAATAAACTTGGTATTACAGTGCGTTACTTAGCCTTCCCGCGCGCGGGTGTGCCGTCAGCTAATGCCGATGAGATGCAAGCTATCTGGTGTGCTAAAGATCCATTAAAAGCCATGACTGATGCTAAAGCGGGCAGCAAAGTTGCCGCGGCAACATGTGATGCTAAAATTGCCGAGCAATATGCGTTAGGCACAACCTTTGGTGTCAATGGTACGCCTGCAATCGTATTAGAAGATGGCAATATGATCCCTGGTTATCAACCGCCTGAAGACTTATTACGCACCTTAGAGGCACGTCAGTAACAGCCTAAAATGTAAAATTTATCCCACGAAAGGTGAGCTTAAGGCTCACCTTTTTGTTATCTTATTGCCACGATTTCATGAGAGTTTGAGTCCCTTGATCCATAAGATAGTCCGTCGCCCAACCGTTGATGATAGCCATTTACCCGCTCATCTTTCGCCGCTATTGAAGCAGCTTTACGCCCGCCGTGGTGCGCTAACCCACGAATGCGAGCTTGTCCTTAAGGGTCTATTAAGACCTGAAACCATGAAAGGGTTGCCCGAAGCCGCGGTGCTTATCGCCGATGCAATGCAGGCGAATAAGTCGATTTTGATCGTGGGTGACTTTGACGCAGACGGCGCGACCTCAACCAGTGTGTGTATGTTGGCGCTGCGGATGATGGGCGCGGTGAAAGTGGATTATTTGATCCCCAATCGCTTCGATTACGGCTACGGCTTAAGCCCTGAAATTGTTGCAGTTGCGGCCTCCAAACAGGCTGAGCTACTCATCACAGTTGATAATGGCATTTCATCAATTGACGGTGTTGCGGCGGCCAAAGCCTTTGGTATGCAAGTGGTGATTACCGACCATCATTTACCCGGACATGAGTTACCCGCTGCCGATGCGATAGTGAACCCTAACCAACCGGGCTGTCCATTTGCCAGCAAATCGATAGCGGGTGTCGGCGTGGCCTTTTATTTGATGACGGCATTAAGGGCTGAATTACGGACGCGAAACTGGTATCAAACCCATGGTATTGCTGAGCCTAATTTAGGCACACTACTCGATATCGTTGCCCTTGGCACCGTTGCCGATGTGGTGTCACTCGATGCCAATAATCGTATTTTGGTTGAAGCAGGTTTGCAGCGCGTGCGAGCTGGGCGTTGCCGTGTGGGGATTACTGCGTTGCTTGAAGTGGCTAAGCGAAATCCGGCGCGCATTGTCGCATCTGACTTTGGTTTTGCCGTGGGCCCAAGACTGAATGCCGCAGGCAGGCTGGATGAAATGGCACTTGGGGTCGAAACCTTACTCTGTGAAGACATGATGTACGCGCGGCGTATGGCGGCCGAGCTCGATGGGTTAAACCAAGAGCGTCGTGAGCTGGAAGTCGGCATGCAGCAGGAAGCCTTAAAAAGCCTAGAGCACTTAAAGCTTAACGAAGCCGAGTTGCCTTGGGGAATTGCCTTATTTCAAGAGGATTGGCATCAGGGCGTGATCGGGATTTTGGCCTCGCGCATTAAAGACAAATACCATAGACCCGTGATTGCCTTTGCCGATGCGGGCAATGGTGAAATTAAAGGCTCGGCGCGTTCGATCAAAGGCTTGCATATGCGCGACTTATTGGAGTTAGTGAACACTCGCCATCCGGGACTGATTATCAAATTTGGTGGTCATGCAATGGCGGCGGGTTTATCGCTCAAAGCGGGCAGTTTTGCGACATTTGCCAAAGCCTATGATGATGCGGTGCGTGAGCAGCTTAAACCTGAGTTGTTAACGGGCGAGCTTTGGTCCGATGGCGAACTCACTCCCGCAGAGTTGAATCTTGAAATGGCTCAGTTACTGCGTAATGCGGGACCTTGGGGACAAGCTTTCGAAGAGCCGTTATTCGATGGTTACTTTACGATAGTGCAACAACGTCTTGTCGGTGAGCGCCACCTTAAGCTCGTACTCGAAACCCAATGCGGCACTGTGATGCTCGATGCCATTGCCTTTAATGTGGATTTGCACACTTGGCCAGATGCGACGATTAATCATGCTCGTGTTGTGTATAAACTCGATGTGAATGAGTATCGCGGCAATTTTTCGCTGCAACTTATGGTTGAGCAAATCGAAGCTATGTAAGATGACAAGGAGTGAAGTTGAAATCATTATCCGATAAAAAAATCCGCCAGCTACTTAAGCGTTTTGCTTGGATATATGTTGTCTGCTTAAGCATACCGTTTATCTCAACCTTACTCACCACTAAGGCTCAGGGGCAAATGCTACTTATGGGGATTTGGCCCGCAGCCTCCTTGTTTTATTTTCTCGCTTACCGTTATTTAGCTAAATCCTTTAAGTATGAAATCAATCGCCACTTAGCCTTTAGTTATCATGGCGGTGGCACTTTAGCGGGGGCTTTGTATTCGTTAGCTAAAGTGGTGTTATTGGCGATGGCATTTATGATATTTATGAGTGCCAATAACACCTGAACTGACGTTAACGGAAAATTTCGGAGAAAGGAAAATGCAGCAGGAAACAGGATACAGAGTCAGTACAGATCAAGCTGAAATGAATCTTGAGGTTATCTATGGCTTTATTAGTAATAGCTATTGGGCGCAGGGCATGCCAAAGGCGCTGCTACAAAAAGCGTTAGCCAATAGTCTGTGTTTTGGGGTATTTGATAAGGGCAATCAACAAGTGGCTTTTGGCCGCTTAATTACAGATAAAGCCACTTTTGCCTATCTTGCCGATGTGTTTGTACTTGAGTCGCACCGCGGCTTAGGTTTAAGCAAATTGATGATAACAGCGATTCTTGAACATCCTGAATTACAAGGTTTAAGACGGATAATGTTAGCCACCCGCGATGCCCATGGACTGTACGCCCAGTTTGGATTTAAAGCGGTCGACACCCCTGAAATGCTCATGCAAATTAGGCCTGCTAAGCCTTATCAATGCCTTAGTTAACATCAAAAAAATAGCCAGCAAATGCTGGCTATTTTTTTGCGTTAATTTTGATGTCAGTTGACGAAGCCTTAAGCGGCTTTGGTCGCGGCGGTTTCTTCATCGCTGTGGCGAATTAAGTAATCAAATGCGCCCAGTGATGCGGTCGCGCCACTGCCCATGGCAATGATAATTTGCTTGAAAGGTGAGTTAGTGACATCACCTGCGGCAAAAATACCTGGGACTGAGGTTTGTCCGCGCTCATCGACTATGATCTCGCCCCTTGGGGTTAAATCGATCGTGCCCTTTAACCATTCCGCATTCGGTACTAGCCCAATCTGCACGAAGATACCTGCAAGTGCGACATGGTGACTCTCGCCAGTGGCTCTGTCTGTGTAGTTCAGGCCATTAACCCGAGTACCATCGCCAGTGACTTCAGTGGTCATGGCTTGGGTAATGATTTTAATGTTACCCATAGAAGCCGCTTTACGTTGCAGTACATCGTCAGCGCGCAGGGTTTTATCAAATTCCAGCACAGTCACATGTTCTACTATGTTGGCAAGATCGATAGCCGCTTCGATACCTGAGTTACCGCCGCCGATCACCGCCACACGCTTGCCCTTAAATAATGGGCCATCACAATGTGGGCAGTATGCGACGCCTTTGCCGCGGTATTCTTTCTCGCCGGGGACGTTCATTTCACGCCAGCGGGCACCTGTGGCTAACAATACGGTACGGCTACGTAATTTAGCGCCGCTTGCCAGTTCAAGCTCGAACAAGCCATCTGTTGATAACGACACAGCTTTTTGGTTGTCCATGATGTCGACTTCGTAGTCTCGTACATGGGCTTCAAGGTTTGCCACTAGTTTTGGACCTTCGGTCGCTTTGACCGAAATAAAGTTCTCGATACCGACGGTTTCAGCGACTTGTCCGCCAAACTTGTCTGCAACAATACCGGTGCGAAGTCCTTTACGTGCTGCATAAATAGCTGCCGCTGCGCCGGCTGGGCCGCCGCCAACGACTAAGACTTCGAATGGCGCTTTTTCATTAATTTCATCGGCCTTACGGCTTGCGGCATTGGTATCCAACTTATTTAAAATCTCGCCAATGCTGATACGGCCAGCTGCAAACACTTCGCCATTTAAGTAGACAGAAGGCACAGCCATAATGTTTTTGCTGGTTACTTCTTCTTGGAACAGGGCACCGTCGATCATCACGTTGGTGATATTCGGGTTAATGGCCGCCATCATGTTCAGTGCCTGTACTACGTCTGGGCAGTTTTGGCAGGTCAGTGAGACGTAAGTTTCAAAGGCATATTTGCCTGGCAGATTGCGGATCTGCTCAATAATATCATCGCTGAGTTTGATTGGGTGTCCACCCGTGTGCAGTAATGCCAGCACGAGTGAGGTAAATTCGTGACCCATAGGCAGACCAGCAAAGCTGATTTGCGTATTAAGCTCTGGGTTAATCACTGTCATCGCCGGGATGCGTTCGCCCTGAACTTCTTTCAGGCTCACCAGAGAAGATAGGCTGACAATGTCTTGCGCTAAGCTTTTTAATTCTTGAGACTTTCTACTTTCATCTGCAGACACGACAAGTTCAACTGGTCTCTTGAGGTTTTGCAGATAGGTTTGCAGTTGATTTTTTAAATTCGCATCTAACATGTGATGACTCCAAAATCGCTTAAAAGGGAGAAAAGGGGGCCAGTCTAGGCCCTTGCAGGGGCGGGCTTAATCCTTTGCTGCGTGGCGCTACAACTGTGTCGGCTGTAACGCCAATCAGCTTGGGATGCTAGACTGGCGGGGTTGAGGCTTTGCAGGCTAAATTAGATTTTGCCAACGAGGTCTAAAGACGGTGCTAATGTTTCGTCACCAGGTTGCCATTTAGCTGGGCAAACTTCGCCATCGTGAGTAGCAACATATTGAGCTGCTTGAATTTTACGAACTAGCTCTTGAGCGCTACGGCCGATGCCTAAATCGTGAACTTCGCTGACCTTGATTTGGCCTTCTGGGTTAATCACGAAAGTACCACGTAGTGCTAAACCGTCTTCTTCAATCATCACGCCGAAGTTACGGCTGATAGTGCCTGTTGGGTCAGCCAGCATTGGGAAGTTGATCTTCTTGATGGTGTCTGACGTGTCATGCCATGCTTTGTGAGTGAAGTGAGTGTCAGTTGATACTGAGTAAACTTCAACACCCATTCCTTGCAGTTTTTCGTAGTGATCAGCCATGTCGCCTAATTCAGTTGGGCAAACAAAGGTAAAATCTGCTGGGTAGAAGAAGACAACAGACCATTTACCTAACAGGTCTTGTTCAGTTACTGGAACGAACTCACCATTGTGGAATGCAGTGGCTTTGAATGGTTTGATTGTGCTGTTGATAATTGATTGAGTCATTTTATGCTTCCATTTAGTTGATGATGGCTTAAGTTCATAACGAGGACATTTGCTTGCGTCCTGTCGATGTGAAGCATATTACCGACTCGATTAAAATTAAGATAACGGATAAAAACTATTATCTTAATCGGTTTAGTAGAATGACGATGCGATTAGGTCGGACTCAATCGGTTTTTCTGCGACGGCTGCGGGTTTGGCGTGATTGGGTGTAGTCTGGATTTAGCCGGCTGGTTTTTGTTGATTGAGATAAGATAAATTTCGAGCATAAAAAAGGGATATCAATGATATCCCTTAAAGTGTAAATACAATTAAAACAAGATACTGAGGTTCTAGGTTCTAGGTTCTAGGTTCTAGGTTCTAGGTTCTAGTTCTGTGCTTTGGGTTGAGTTAACCAAGTGCTGAGTAAGCGCACGCCGTAACCTGTTGCGCCCGCAGGCACAACAGCGGTATCAGTGGCGGTTAAGGCATTGCCCGCGATATCCAAATGTGCCCAAGGCTGTTCGCCCGCAAAGCGTTTTAAGAACATGGCCGCAGAGGAAGCACCCGCGCTGCCTTCTTTACCTGTGTTTGTGAGATCCGCGATAGTGGATTTAAGCTCATCCGCATAGGCTTGATCTAACGGTAAGCGCCAGACCTTTTCGCCAACCTGTTGACCTGCATAAGTTAGCTGCTGCACTAAAGGCTCTGAATCGGTAAACAAGCCTGCGTAAACATTGCCTAACGCACTCACTTTTGAGCCAGTCAGTGTCGCAACATCGATAATCACAGATGGCTTATAATTTTCTCTGGCATACCAGAGGCCATCAGCCAGCACTAGGCGACCTTCGGCGTCGGTGTTGAGCACTTCAACGGTGAGACCTTGGGCGGTTTTAATCACATCACCTGGGATCATTGCATGACCTGATACCATGTTCTCCGCCATTGGCATAATTGCTACTACGTTGACTGGCGCTTTTTGAATCGCCATGGCTTTAATAGTGCCAAGCACAGTGGCTGCACCCGCCATATCTGACTTCATCCGCGCGATTGAAGTACCTGTCGCCTTAATATTGTAACCACCCGAGTCGAAGGTGATGCCTTTACCGACCAGTGCGATTGGCGCGTCTTTGCTACCAGGCCAATGGGCGACCACTAACTTAGGTGGGCGCTCGCTGCCTTTACCTACAGCAGCTAAGGCGCCCAGTTGTAGACGTTCGATATCTTTGGCTTCTAATACCGTGACTTTAACGCCGAGGGATTTGAGTTTTCTGGCTTCGTTAGCAAAGCTGTCGGGATACATAATGTCTGCAGGTGCGTTTGTCAGATCGCGCGCTAAAAACACACCTGCTTCAACCGCTTGCAGATTTTTATGGTGTTTTTGGTTGCGACTTAAATCATCGACAGCGATTTGGTAATTCTTCTCGGCACGGGGGCTCGCTTTGAACTGAGTATAACGATAACTGCGTAGTTCAATTCCGTGTGCAAGCTCAGAGGCAAATAGCGGCGCGGCAGTTAAGCCTTGGGTGAGTACACGCACTGTGGCTTGGGGAACCGTATCGAGTTTAGCCGCAACATTGCCACCGATGGTATTAATGTGGCCGGGCGTTAAGTTTTTTGCATCGCCAATGCCGACCAGTAAGACCCGTTTAGCATCAATTTCGCTGGGTACCAAAATCTCGAGGATTTCCCCCCGTTTGCCGGAAAAAATATTATCCGCCGTTGCTAGGTTTAATTGATCTTGGGTCGACTGAGGTAAAAAGTCGATCCCATAGGTAGTAGAATCAGCACTTTGGAATAGCACTAATGTATCTGAATTCAGTGAGCTACGAGTGTCAAAACTAAAACTTTCGGCGTTAGCATTGAGAGAGTTAAGGCACGCCAGCGCCATAACGCTTAACATCAATTTATTATTATTTTTCATGGTGACAGCTCATATCATGGAAGTGTGAGAAGAATATCAAAGCTCAGCCTTAGGGTTAACTAATTTACGCTATTTTGCTGATATTAGTATTAAATCCAAGGCCCAAAGCGTGTCAATGATCGATCAAGGGCAAAACCCAATTGTTGCGATAAAGATTGAGCACTACTTTTAAGGGCCGAGGTGCCTAAAAGCTGTGGCGATTGGCTCGCAAAAATCACCCAATTCCCGCCGCCTGTGAGACAAGCGTTCACATGGGCAAAGTGTTGTTGTAAGTCGGCTAACAACTCGCGATTTTGGCTATGTTCTTTCCAGCAGTTCAGCACTAAATACCCATTGGGTTTGATGAGGTTAGTGCACTGCTCAAGGAATATTGGCGAAAGCTGCCCTGTTTCAACGCCTTTGGCTGTGTAAATATCGGCAAAAATTACATCCACTTTTTTATGATCGCCAGCAGCTAAAAAAGCAATAGCATCATCATTGATAAGATTGAGCTTTTTACCTATCGGCAGCTGAAAATAGCGCTTAGCTAACTCAATCACCGCGGGGCGTAATTCCACCGCTGTTAACTTTATTGCCGCGTCGAAATTGCGCAGTGAGTGAATAATCGAGCCGCCGCCTAAACCTAAAACAATAGCGCTCTTAGGCTTACAAAACAGTAAAACCAACAGCATGGCTTGCACATAAGTGTGCTGGGGAATATGGGGCGCCGCCTTGAGGATCTTACTCTGCTCATCGTTATCCCCAAAGGACAGGATCCGTGAGTCGTCGTAATCGATTACACGAATCGGGCCTAGTGCGTCTTGGGTTTCATGTAAGAGGGTCGAATCGGCCATATTGGATTAATTACTCGGTTTAGCTGTTTGGCTTGTTTGCACGGGCTATAACTGCTCGCGCAAAAAAGTTAGAATTCAGACAGTTTTAGTTAATTGAGCCGCTATTATGACAAATCAAATCCTGCTTGCCTGTATTTATCTTGCAGTGTTTATCTTTTTACAGCGCGCCTTAACCCATTGGGTTAGAAAACTCGCGCAAATGAAGCAAGTGAGTGTTGCACGGACCAGTTTAGTGACCCGTTTTATTTCCTATGTGATGTTTTTTATTACTCTGTCATTGATGGCGGTCTCGCTCGGACTGGGCTATCAGGATGTGTCGCTATTTGTGTCATCCGCCTTTGCAGTAATGGGCGTAGCATTGGTTGCTCAATGGTCGATATTGAGTAATTTAACCGCTGGCGTGCTGATCTTTTTCGTGTTTCCTTACCGTATCGGCGAGCGCATTCGAGTGGTTGATAAGGATGAAGATATTAGCGGAGTGATCATCGAAATCGCTTTATTCCATGTGCTTATTCACCGCGACAATGGCGATACCATTACTTATCCCAATAACCTCATGCTGCAAAAGGCAGTGTTAAAGCTCGCCGATCAAACTCCCTTAGCCGAACGTCAGGCCTTACTCGAAGGCAAAAAGAAGTTTGATCCTGAGTAACAAAGGATATAGATACATGGTCATTGAAGAAGATGTTGGCAAATTGATTGATACTGAACTTTATAGTTCATTACTCGTCTATGCAAAAAAGAATAGCAAAGTAAATGTGAATGAATGTGATCTACCTAAAGTGTTATTAGCCTATGATGCACAAAAAATAAACGCCGCCGAGTTTTCTATTTTAGAGATGGAGAAGATAGTGTCATCGAACATGACACTATTTACTCGTTTCTTCGATAAAAAAATTGATACTTTTATTGATGCACCAGATGAGCAAGAGAGCAATGATGATGTTATCGCAACACTGCCTTTTTATAAAAATTTCTTGGTGATATATATTATTGAGTTCTGCCTCTTAATTGAAAAGCAAGATGAACTAGAACATTACCTTAAAAAAATAAGAGTACCAGGCAGCAAAAAATATTCACGAAAATTAAAGGAGATAATGACTGCTTTGTAATTGAGAACAGTCAGAGTAATACGCGTATATAATTTTGAATAAACTTGATAGTTCTGGTCATGGTTGGCAATCTTAGTTATATGGAGTTCGTATGTTTGCAAAGTCAATAACCATTTTTCCTTTTGGTGATATTTCAGGAAAAGGTCAATCAAAAATCTGGGAAAGGAAATTAGATATACCTTATTTAGGGGATGGCTTTCTCATACGTATTTGGGGGACAAAAGAGGGACCAACAGTATCCCAATGTGAGGCATTCGATAAACTCATCAATAATGCCGAGCAGATTAGAAAAGATGCAACCACTAGGATTATTCACTTTCTTACCTCTTCAGACATTGTTCCTGCAGAAATCCAACTCACCTCATCCAATGTTTGGACATTTTTGTTGCCATGCTTGATCGAAGTTAATGCAAATAATGAATACAGCCTTGGTGTTGGTAAGCTAGGTTCAAATGCCATTTCCATTGGATATGATATTTCTTGGGGTAAAGGTTTTCCCCTTTTGCAGATAGGTGTTTTAGATGGCTTTATCGATGAAATATATTCCGAATAGTGATTATCTGCTTTTTACTAGCAGTTTAATATATGAAAGGATGAATCACTAAAACCATAATATTAGTTAAGGTTTTAGTGATTCATTTGATTTTAAAAAGTTAGATCGTTAGGTGTATTTTTGGCAACACTAAACGCTATTTTAACGAGGCGATAAAGGCTTCAGACTTTTGGCGGTAGGATTCTTCAAATGCAATGATAGCAGCTATGGTACCAGAGCCCAAAAGCACTTGTAGAGAGGGGATAAGAGTAGCTATGCCCACTGTCGACCAAAAGTTAAGGCTAAATCCACGTGCCATCCAAAACTGACTCGCTAGGCCAATTAATGAAAGCACGACGGCTAATAACGAAATAACGGTTGTTACTCGGGTAATCATTAATAGTAATGCTAAGTTTTTTGAGGATAAATTTTTATAGGGTTTCATTTTTTTACTCTTTCCTTAAGTATTTAATATCTTGTACGTTTAATTTATAAACTAGTGCAGTATTCTTTGAAAAAACGCGACCGCTTGCAGGTACATTTGCAGTGCGAGTGCGGGATCATAGCGTTCGCCTTCATCACGCATAAAGGCGTGTTGGGCGTTGACTTCAAGCCAAGTGAAGTTACGGTTCAGCGCCATTAATTGCTGGTGGATTAGTACTCGGCCTTCCGCGGATACGTGGGGATCTTGCTTGCCGAACACTAACACTAATTCCCCTTGAATATCACCGCTGCGGCTCAATGAGTCATTGCCGTAAGCGCAGGGTAGGGTGTTGGAATGAATGTCGGTAGGATAAAGGCAAAATGCACCTAAAATAGCGGGGTTGAGTGCGGCGCGGTAGGCTAAGTGGCCGCCGATACACACGCCCATAGAGCCAACTTTGCCATTGCAGTAAGTTTGTTGAGTGGCAAAATCGATCAGTGCTTGGGTATCGCTATCGTGGTGTTCTAGGGGTTTGGCAAATTTATCGGCGTTACCTTTATCTTTACCTGATTCATCATAGGCCAGCACTGTGCCTAAAGGATTCAGTTCATGGAACACTTCGGGTACTAACACCACAAAACCGTGGCCAGCAAGAATAGTAGCGGTGCGGGCGATGGGCGCAGTTTGCTGAAATATCTCGGAATAAAAGATGATACTTGGGAATATTCCCTGTGCTTCTGGGCGATAGATATAGGTGCGCATTAGCCCTGAAGGCGTGGAGATATCCTGAATTTCCTGAGTCACTAACATATTTATATTCCTCTATGAGGCTTCAAACGTTGAAGCCTCACTTTAGCAGTCAGGATTTTATCTGTCAGTTAAAACAATTCGTTACCTGAGAGTTCACCGGCACATAGTGCTTTTATATTGCTCAAGGTCGTTTTGGCAATGGCGCCTAGGGCTTCTTCGGTGAGGAAGGCTTGGTGACCCGTGAAAATCACGTTATGGCAGGCTGATAAACGACGGAATACATCGTCTTGAATAATTTCATTCGATTTGTCTTCGAAGAACAGGCCCTTTTCGTTTTCATATACATCGAGCCCAAGCGAGCCGATTTGCCCCAGTTTTAATGCTTCCATTGCGTCGAAAGCATTGAGTAAACCACCGCGGCTGGTGTTGATCACCATGACACCGGGTTTCATCTTGGCGAAACTGGCTTGGTTTAGTAAATGACGGTTATCCGCGGTCAACGGGCAATGCAAGCTGATGATATCGCTGTTGGCATAAATAGAGTCGAGATCTTGATATTCAACATTCAGCGCGATGACAGCCGGATTGATAAAGGGATCGAAGGCAATGACTTTACAGCCAAAACCGAGCAATACCTTGATGGTTGCTACGCCGATTTTACCTGTACCAATCACGCCGACGGTTTTGCCGAACATGTTAAAGCCGACTAAGCCTTCGAGGGAGAAGTTGGCATCGCGAGTGCGTTGGTAAGCTTTGTGGATTTTTCGATTCAGTGTCAACATCAGTGCGACTGTATGTTCGGCCACGGATTCAGGAGAATAAGCTGGTACGTTAACGACTTGCATGCCTAAGCGTTTAGCGGCAACTAAATCGACGTTGTTAAAGCCAGCGCAGCGCATGGCGATAATTTTTGTGCCACCCTTAGCGAGTTCGACCAGAACTTCTTCACAGAGTGAATCGTTGACGAAGGCGCAGACAATTTCAAAACCTTCGGCAAGCTTCACTGTTTGCATGCAGAGACGATAATCGAAGTACTCAATTTGTGCACCAAACGCAGCATTTGTGCGGTTAAAGTGCTGCATGTCGTAATGTTTTGCGCTAAAAAATCCAATTCTCATTTCAGTCACCTAACGGGTTTGCTGATGTCATTATCTGGCAAAGAGTGTAAGTGAGTTAGGGCTTTTTGTCCTTAGCCTTAGAAAATTCCCCGTTAAAAGAGTGAGCTTTATCATCAATTGGGAATAAAAAAAGCGAGCCCCTGACGGCTCGCTTATTGATTGACTGCTTTTACTTGAAGTGTTCAAGCTAGGGCTCTCATATTGAAAGTCGTACTATATGAGCTGAGGGTTAGTCCTTTAACCCTCCGTTATTGCATTTTACTTTTTGTCTTTAGCGTATTTAGCTGCAGATGCACCCGCGATACGGCCATAAGTAACGATATCGGAAATAGCATTACCACCTAAGCGGTTAGCACCGTGAACGCCACCTGTGACTTCACCTGCTGCATATAAACCATCAATAGGCTTGCCCGTTTTTTCACTCTTCACTTCGGCTTTAGTATCGATCACAACACCACCCATAGTGTGGTGAACTGCTGGCGCGATTTCGAGAGCGTAGAAAGGTGCAACAACTAATTCACGTGGTAAATCAGGACGTTCAAATTGAGCATCTTTACCTGATTTAACAAAGCCATTATAAGCTTTCACTGTTTTAGCGAGTTCGGCTGCTGGAATATCTAACTGTTTAGCCAGATCTTCAATTGTTTTGCCTTCTTTAACAATGTTCAGGTGCACATAGCCTTCGATGGCTTTTAAGCTCTTACGGATAGAGTCATCGAATACCAAATAAGCACTTTCGCCTTTTTGTTGCAGAATCGCGGCAGACGCTTTGTCACGGGTGGTGATTTCGTTCATAAAGCGGTTACCTTCACGGTTAACCACAATCGCACCGTTACCACGTACCGCTTCGGTGATCATCACGCCACCAGCAGGTGAATAAGTTGGGTGAGCTTGAATAAACTCTAAGTCGCGAGTTGCAGCACCCGCTTGCAATGCCACGTCTAAGCCATCACCTGTTGCACCTGGGTGGTTAGTCGCTTTAAAGCCTTTTAACTTAGGATCATATTTAGCTACACGATCGTTATTTTTCGCAAAACCACCCGCTGCGATAACGACAGCGTCAGCTTTGACCACGTAATAACCTGTGTATTCACCCTTCACCAATACGCCGGTAATTTTACCGCTCGCATCTTCAAGAATACGTACTACACGGCTGTTTAAGCGGATGTCAGTACCACGTTTCACTGCATTGTCCCATAGAACTTGTGCTACGTGTGCACCCACGCCAGCGCCGCCTGTTGGACGGTGACTACGGTTAACACTTGCGCCACCCATACGACCTACGTCAGTCATATCGGCACCCATAGAGGTTAACCAATCGATAGAGTCTGATGAGTTGTTGGCTAAGGTTTTGACTAATTCAGGATCGTTAATATTGCGACCACCTTTCATGGTGTCGTCGATCATGATTTGTTTCTTGTCTGCGATACCTAGTTTAGCCTGTGGCTTAGTTTCTGCAGCGTTCATACCGCCAGCAGCAAGTTTAGTGTTTCCGCCTGGGATAGGTTCTTTTTCAAGCAGGATAACTTTAGCGCCTGCATCACGGGCTGAAACGGCTGCAGCAAGACCTGCACCACCTGAACCTATGATCACGACATCAGTGGTTTCTTTTGCGCCAGCGGCAATGGCTTTATCTTGAGCAGCTTTGTCTGCATCAACAGGCACAAACTTACGTTCCCACTTACCACCGTAAGGCATATCGAAGCCGAAGCTGTGACAAGCATCGCAATAGGTGACTGATTTTTCATGACCTTTATGGCAGCTAGTACAAGCAATTTCGCCAATTAGGTGAGATTTATGGGGTGATACTTTATCTTTAGGTGCAGCGGCGGCCAGTTCTTTTAAATCACCGTGGCAGCTAACACACTGAGCATTTTCATGGGTAAGGTTGTCGTTGGTGACGCCACCTTTGTCTGATACGTGGCAGCTGTCGCAGCTACCCATTTCACCGTGAAAATCGGCTAGCACTTCTGGTGCTGCATAGGCAGTACCTGCCATAGCGCCAGAGATCAGCATGGCTAGTGCTGTTTTTTGAATCTTTCTTGTGAACATGATAGTTCCTCCGCCGTACATTCATCTACTTAATAAGGGTTATTCATCGTGGCGTGATATTTATTTTTTACGCAGCTCACGCACTGTTAGAGCATTCTCCATTTGCAAATTTAGCACTATCTAAAGAGGTATATGTGTGTTCAGATCACATAACCTTTGTTACAGCGAAAATAACATATTTAAAATGTGCAATCGGATGGGAAATATTAATGAAGTTGAGACTAATCACTGCTTCAATACGGTATAACATGCGTGAGTTAACATATTGAATGGATTGATTTTAACTTTATAAAATAAAAAAGGCATAAATTATGGCTTTGGTGGTGTGTTTTATCTATTTGTATTTTATAGATATTATAATTTAATCTTGTATATTGAGGAGATGCCTTACTTATTTTTATATATTCTATAAATAATGTTATTTCAAAAGCCTTTATTGTATAAAATTATATTATCATTTTAATTAAATGTTACGCAATTGATTCTTAAGGGGTTGTAATGCACAAACAAGGCATATCAGAAAAACGTTTTTGGTTTCAACGTTTGAGTAAAACCAGTTTAAGGGCATTACATATTTTAGGGATCGTTGGTGTCGGTGGTGGTATTTTATTAGATGTCAATAAAGTGCAATGGTTGAGTTATTGGTATCTCGCGATGACGACGGGCAGCATATTAATGTTGTGGGAAATCGCACGGGATTGGCGCTGGCTGATCCAGCTTAAGGGAGTGTTAACTTTAGTAAAAATAGGCTTGCTTGGCCTGTTTGTGCCGCTGGCTCATTACAAACCTGAGCTGTTAATCGTGATACTTTTTTTGTCAGTGATCGTGTCCCATGGCCCTGCAGGGCTCAGGCATTATTCTATTGTGCATCGTCGGCAAATTGACTCGAAAAAAGAAATTAAGGGCTAATTGATATGTCTGTAACCCATACGTCAACTTTAACGCCTGCTGCGTTAATCACAGAGTTCGCTTGGCCTAATCCATCTGTGTCTAACTTAGACTTGAGTTGCTTCGATGGACTTAAGGTGCTCGATCTCGCTTGCGGTTCTGGGCGTAATGGTTTGTGGTTTTTAGCGCAAGGGGCTGAAGTGACTTTTATCGATCGAGATTTGTCAGCCATGTCACACATTGATCAGGCTAATGCTTACAAATTACAAAGGGATTTAGAAGCAGAGGCAGGACCATTATTGCCGGTTGAAGAGTACGATATTGTCTTAGTATTTAATTATCTGCATCGTCCATTACTGCCACAAATTGCTAAGGCGGTTAAGAGCACAGGCCTTATTGTTTATGAAACCTTTACAATGCAACAGGCGCAGATAGGTCGGCCACGCAACCCAGATTTCTTACTTACTGAAAATGAACTCAAATCAGTGTTTGCTAACTGGCAATCTTTACATTACTTTGAAGGTCGATTATGTGATCCGCAGTCCACTCAAAGCAGTTATAAAGCCCAGTTGATTGCGCGAAAACCTACAACGTAAATTTATTGATTGAGACTCAGAGGTCGTAGGATGTTTCCCTATCCAGAGCAATATCGCATTGCAACGCCGCCGTTGACGACCGCCTTTATGGTGGCGTGGGCTTTATTCAGTCACAGCTTATTTTCCGATGCAAATCCTGTCGCACTCTATCCGTTGTTAGCGCTATTTCCCTTGGTGATTGGATTACACTTATATTTGATTTTGTTAGCAAAAGGAATGGGGCGACTCGATCAGTGTTTCTATGCCTTAGTGCATATCCCACTGGCGTTTGTGGTGTGGACATTCACTATTATGCACGTGAATGGTAACGCTTTTTCTTAAATTCGCCTGACGTTTTAGAGAAAATAACAAAAAAAAGCGCCCTGATAATCAGAGCGCTTTTTTTGATTTTGTATTGCTAACAATTAGGCCGTGGTGTTGATGTTGTGGCCTGCATTGCCTACGGGTTTTGGCGCCGCAGCTGCAATTAAATCTACCGCGATTTGACCTTCGGCTTTTTGCTGCTCTTTGGCTAACTGAGCAACCTTAACGCCAATTGCACCATTTTCTAGATTCGGTGCGATAGCTTGTGTATTCAGTGAAATTGACATAACTAACCTCAATTGTAAGCTGGATCCCTTTATCGGCAAACCCAAGGTTAACTTTAGTCGTTACACATGAATTTGCCAATTTGCAATTATTTTGCCTTGGCCGTGAGCAGTTTGCGGCCGATAACAATTATTGCTGTAACGCCTAGCGAGCCTAAAATCAATCCGAGTGCCAGACTCACATTTTGCAGTGCTGTTGGGTCAATAACCAGTGCGATACCCATACCCAACATCATCACGCCTGACATAAGTTTCAGGGTTTGGCCTTCTTTTTCGGTCAACTTACGTTTGCCTAAGGTCGCACTGAAAACGATAACAATAATAGCCAGCGGGATCACATATACAATATTGTATAAAACCAGATACATATAGCGTTCAATGTCTGGCAGATTGTGCATAGATAGCACACTGGTGTAGATCATTGGGAAGCCTGCAGTGCAAAGTAATTCATAGGCGTTGGCAAGGATAGCTAATACGGTAGAACCTATGAGTAACGCGCCTAAGTTACTGGAATTGGATAGTTTCCCCATGCGTTTTATCAGACTAGTACGATTTTCTGCCGACATTGATAGTGTCACTTCTCCCTTAGTAAAGAAGTAATCTTTGATATTGATGGCTCCTGCGATCAAAGCTAAACAACCCGCCGCTAAAATGATCATACCGCCATCACTGCCTGCCCCCAGCAGTTGGAAGATGTTTAGCCATGCCGTCATAAACAGGAAATATATAAAGCCGGAGAAGAATACGAAAATCCCGCCGACGAGTAACATGCGGCTGCGACTCTTGGCATTAACCATTATCGACAGTAAAAATAGCAACACAAAGAAGGCGCAAGGGTTAAAAGCATCGACACCTGCGAGCACTAAGGTGAGTAACGGCAGAGACATAGTCTCAGGTGTCACTACTCCCACTAAAGGTAATTCAACGGGTTGAACTTCTGGCTCTGCAACGGGCTCGCTTAAGCTGGTGGCATCACAGGTGCCTTCGCCAGTATCTGTGCCACAAGTGCCAAAGAGCGGTGCATCTGTTTGAGCGCTTGTGGTTGTGCTGGTGGCTCCTTTGGTGGGGAGGTCAGCGTCGCTCAGTTTACCGCCAAGGGATAAATAACAATTCTTCAGTCGATTGACTAAAAATTCACCCGTTACCGCTTCACTTGAATATCCCACAATGGCCTTTTCACAACTTGCCATATAGGGTACTGAGCGTGCTTCAGTACTGGTTTTGGAGGCAATATTTTGCCAAATATCCTGTACGCCGGGATCTGACACCCTATGGGATTCGAGTTCTATCCAAGGGTATTTTTGCGGTAATGAATTAATGAAGGGATGGGCCTCTGCACAGTGCGGACAGGTTTTTGACCAAAAGAAATACAGCTTAATTTTGAGTTCACCCTGAGCATTCACATAGTGCCACGTTCGATCCGCTGAGCTTGAGGGTGTTGTCTCGGCCCAGCTTGGGATAGAAAAGGCAAAGAGGAATAATAGCGAGCAAAAGAGAGATAATTTCGATAGATATTTTGTCATAGCGCCTCCCACAGAGAGTGGGTTTAAGTATCGTCAAACGGTTCGATTATCTCTTACTCTACTTAAATCAATCATTTTGATTAAATTAGATATTAAGAAGTGTTAGTTAACTCGCGAATAATAATTTTTTGGGAACTGAAACCAGTTTATCTCCCTGTGAAATGGTGTGATGCACACTCACTCTCAGCTTGAGCTGTTATTGGCTAATAAAGAATAAAGCACCCGAGGGTGCTCTATTTCTGACGTTATCAACAGTTGTCGATGATGGGTTATGGTTAGCCTAGCGTTACGCCATTTACGCTAAGTTTCACGTCGATATTATTGCGCGTGGCGTTCGAGTATGGACAAACTTGATGTGCGTGACGCACGAGGGCTTCTGCGGCTTCTTGCGGTAAATCTAAGCTGACTTCTAAGGCAACCGCTAATGCAAAACCACCGGCGTCATTAGCACCTATGCCAACAACTGCACTGACTGGCGCTTCGGTAATATCCACTTTGCCGATTTTTGCGACGTGCAGAACGGCGTTTGAGAAACAGGCGGCATAACCTGCGGCAAACAGTTGTTCAGGATTCGTGGCAAGACCGCTACCGCCCATGGCTTTTGGATAGGCTAAAGCGACATCCAGTAAACCATCATCAGTGCTGACTTGACCTTGACGACCCGCTTTTGCTGTGGCACGTGTTTCATAAAGTGTTTTCATAGTATTAGACCTTTTAAGATTAAGGATTAAGTAAATTGACTTAAATTGTGCGCAATTCAATTGCGATAAACTATAATTCGATCTTTGGCGTGAATGCAAGTATATTGTGCGCAATATATTTAATTTGTCGGATCTTCCTATGGCAACAACTCAACCCAACACCCGTGTTAATACTGTCGATATGGCCGAAAATACCAGCACAGAGAATACCTTATGTCTTGAGAATCAAGTGTGCTTCTCACTTTATAGTGCTGCAAATGCTATGGTGCGTGCCTATCGCCCTTTGTTGGACAAATTAGATCTAACCTACCCGCAGTACTTAGTCATGCTAGTGCTATGGGAAGAGCAGGGGATTAGTGTCAAAACCTTAGGTGATAAACTTTTCCTCGATTCAGGCACGTTAACGCCATTGCTGAAGCGGCTAGAATCTAAAGGATTAGTGACTCGCGGGCGTAGCGAACAGGATGAACGCGTGAGAGTGCTGGCCTTAACGCCAGCGGGGCTTGCCCTCAAAACACAGGCAAGTGAAATTCCCCATTTGATGCGTTGCAAAGTCGGCGGCGAGGCGAGCGAACTAAAAGCCTTAAAGACTATGTGCGATCAAGCACTTAAGCAATTACATGCCAGTCTTGATTAAACTCTTATCGTCGAGATTTGATCTAAGATTAACTTATTGACATATTAACGCTTATTAGCGGTTCGACTGAGTGTAATGGGTTGTATGCTTGAGGCTCAGCGGGTCAGTCGTCTATTGAAGGTGCGAGAGTAAGTTATGGCCTGTTTCGATGTAGCCATTATTGGCGGTGGGATCAGCGGTGTCGGCATTGCCCAATATGCAGCAGCAGCGGGCTATTCCACCTTGCTGATTGAAAAGGGCGAAATTGGCGGCCAAACCTCAGCGAATTCCAGCAAGCTTATCCACGGTGGTTTACGCTATTTAGAAACCGGACAAATTAATTTAGTCCGCAAATCATTGCTTGAAAGGCGACATTTACTCAATCTTGCGCCATCACTTGTTAAAGCTGTGCCCTTTTATATTCCCGTGTACGACAACAGTCAGCGCAGTCCTTGGACCATTCGCGCTGGACTGAGTATGTATGCACTGCTGAGTGAATTTGATCCTTTAGGCCAATTTGTGTCAGTACCTGCTGTGCATTGGCATCGTTTCAAGGGATTAAAACTCTCTGGATTAAAAGCCGTATTTCAGTACTGGGATGCACAGACCGACGATAAATTGCTCACTCAAGCGGTGGCGCGTAGCGCACAGACACTGGGTGCTGAAGTCTATACCGAGGCTGAATTTCTTGAGCTGGAACACAAGCGCGAGACCTGTGAGCTGAGTTTTAGCCACAGGGGCGAAATCCATAAAGCCGAAGCGAAGCTTGTGATTAATGCTGCAGGTCCTTGGGTAAATGCTGTTTTAAGCAAAGTCTTGCCCCCACTTGCGGGTGTTGAACTCGATTGGGTGCAAGGCGCCCATGTGTTACTGGATATTCCTGCGCCCGATGGCATCTTGTATTTAGAGTCTTGCTTCGATAAACGGGTAATATTTGTGATGCCTTGGTATGGTCAAACCTTAATCGGCACCACAGAAACTGAATTAACTTCTTTAGATAGGCCGCCTGAGGCGACCGAATCTGAAATTAATTATCTGCTGGGGATCTACAAACATTATTTCCCACTAACGCCGGATATTGATGAGCTCAAGGCGCTAATAACCAAAACTTTCTGTGGTATTCGGGTCTTGCCTAAGCAAAATAGCCAAGCCTTTGAGCGACCGCGAGATACCTTAATGCAAACATCGATTTCCCATCCGCGAATACTCAGTTTATATGGCGGTAAGTTAACGACGTTTCGCAGTACCTCGGCCGAAGTGCTTGAATGGATTGAAAAGGCCATAGGTAAGCGGCAGTCTATTGCTGATGTTGATAAACTCACCCTATCTTGAGTGCGCCGTGAATTATGCACTTGATGCTGATTTGAATATGCTTCAAGGTGATTTTTACCTGTAAAACCGCTACAGTGTGGCGCTTTTTTACTGATATCTAGGATCTGCCGTGAATGCTGCTATTGTAAATACCGCCAAGCAATGTGGTTATTTTAACCAAGGTCAGTGCCTTTCTTGCCGGCATATACAACAGCCTATGGTGCAGCAAGTGGCGGTTAAAACTCAAATTTTACAGCAACTACTCGCGCCTTTTATCCCAGCTAATTTACCCGATATTTTTCAGCCGCCGGTAATTGGCGAGGACAGCGGCTTTCGTAATAAAGCTAAAATGGTGGCCTTAGGCGCCGCCCATGCGCCTGTGTTGGGGATTGTGGGCCCAAGTGGCGAGGCGGTAGATCTTTGCGACTGCTTGTTATATCCATCTGATATGCAAGATTTATTACATCGCTTAACACGCTTTGTGCAGCAGGCTGGACTTCCTCCTTATCGGGTAGATAGATCCAAGGGTGAACTTAAATTTATTCTGCTGACCCGCAGCCAAGTGCGTGGTGAATATCTACTGCGGTTTGTACTGCGGTCCACCAATAGTATCGAACGTATCGAACGTGAATTACCTGCATTATTAGCTGAATATCCGCAAATAAAAGTGGTGTCGGTCAATATCCAACCTGTTCATATGGCAATACTTGAGGGTGATGAAGAGATTTTTTTAACTGAGAATACTAGGCTTGAAGAACGTTTTAATCATGTGCCTTTGTTCATTCGGCCTAAGAGCTTTTTCCAAACCAATCCACACGTTGCGGCGCAGTTATATCAAACTGCCCGTGAATGGGTTGCCGAGTTTTCACCTCATTCGTTATGGGATCTCTTCTGTGGTGTAGGCGGTTTCGGACTGCACTGTGCATCCAAAGACATTACCCTCACAGGGATTGAAATTGAAGCTGAAGCGATTGCCTGCGCGCAAATGTCAGCGCAAATGATGGGGCTCGAAAACGTGCAATTTATGGCGCTCGATTCCACCGACTTTGCTAAGGGTAAAAACGCTGCCGATAAGCCTGATTTGATCATAGTTAATCCGCCGAGGCGCGGTATTGGCGAGGCGCTATGCCAGTCATTAAGCGAGTTTGCCCCTAAGGCCATTCTCTATTCAAGCTGTAATCCGCAAACCTTAGCGAAAGATCTCGAACATATTCAAGGCTATCACTTAACCAAAGTGCAGCTATTTGATTTATTCCCCCACACGGATCATTTTGAAGTCTTAGCTATGTTGGTGAAGGATTAATCTTTTAGCTCCTCAATGTCCCACTAAGCATTTGTACTTATTCGTTTTACGATTCTTCAAATCCGCTCAAACAATCTTAAGGGCTCTGCTGTGTGGAGTCCTTTGATAAGCTTTATCTGCGCTGCTCGCGTGAAACTTCATCAAAGTGTCTTTTTAGTGGCATAATCTTCAGCACTTTATGCATTGATGGACGGCGATTTATGCTACAGATTTTCCTACGCTTTTTTACCTTGGGCTTGATGAGTTTTGGCGGACCTGCGGCGCACATTGGTTATTTTCGCCAGACCTTCGTAAATGAACTCGGTTGGCTCGATGATAAGCGTTACGCCAGTCTGGTTGCCTTAAGCCAATTTATGCCGGGGCCAGGGTCGAGCCAAGTGGGCTTCGCCATTGGTTATCAAAGAGGCGGGCTTGTTGGCGCGCTTGCTGCTTTTGCCGGTTTTACACTACCTTCCTTTATTTTGATGTACTTACTGGCGGTAACAACGTCGGCATGGCTCGCCAATCATTATGTTCAAGGGATGATTTATGGGCTTAAATTAATGGCCGTCGTTGTGGTTGCCGATGCCGTTCTCGCCATGTTTAAACAGTTCTGCCAACGCAAATCCGCACGCCTATTAATGTTAGTCAGTGCCGCGGCAATTTTGATTGCGCCATCTATGTGGATGCAAATCCTGCTGTTACTCGGCGCTGCGACTATCGGTATATATAAATTGAGTGCGACGCAAGATGACACTGCACCGCTTGCACCTATCAAATTGAATTATATATATTTACTGCTATTTTTTGTGTTACTCATCGGCAGTTTTTTTATCGTGGATTTAGGATCTGAAGCTTGGATCTTCGGTGAGTTTTATCGCGTAGGGAGCTTAGTATTTGGTGGTGGTCATGTTGTACTACCTCTGCTAGAAACAGCGGTGGGGGATACTATAGGTGGCGATCGTTTTCTGACAGGTTATGCCTTTGCCCAAGCAGTGCCAGGACCTATGTTTACCTTTGCGACCTTTTTAGGCGCTGAAGTGATGTTAGATAAGCCCTTCATGGGAGCTTGCATCGCAACCGCAGCCATTTTCTTACCCGGTTTTTTACTCATGCTGGTGGGGTTGAAAAGTTGGCATGCGATTGCCGCAAGACCAAAAATTGCTGGCGCGATAGCGGGAGTGAATGCCTGTGTTGTTGGCTTACTTGCCGCAGCACTTTATCAACCCGTGTTTTCTCAGGCGGTATTCTCAGGTAAAGATATGGCCTTGGTATTGCTCGGTTTTGGTGCATTAAAGTTATTTAAACCACCTATGCTACAACTGGTATTAGGCTTTAGTGTATGTGGTGTGCTGCTTAATATGCTTTGAACTGAGTCGTTATTAATCGAATGTTTATTGAGCAAGATTAAGATTTTGTTACTTTAAGCGCATAGAAATACAACAATCTTAGCTATACTCCGAAGATACAAGTTGTAATCCTTTGGAGCATTCAAGTATGTCTAAGTTGAGTTTGCGCAATAAATTATTATTGCTGTCGCTGTTTCCTTTGATCCTCGCATTATTGGTGTTGATGTCGGTTTCTTATTATGTTGAGCAAGATGCGCTTGCCGATGAGGTGGTTACCTTTAGATCTAAGCTCGTCGGTGAACGTAAACAACAAATTAAAGAAGCTACCGAAATTGCCGCTGGTATAGTGAATTACCAATTATCGTTAAAAGAACAAGGGAATGTGAATCAAGCGCTAAGAGACATACGTTTTGGCAGTGCGGGTTATTTCTTCATGTATGACTCTCAAGGGAAAAATATTTTTCATGCCCTCATACCGAGTTTAGAAGGGCAAAATAAAATGGATATGACAGATCCTCGCGGCACTAAAATTATCGTCGGTCTGCTCGATGCCGCTAAACGTGGCGATGGTAGTTTCTCCTATTACTATCAAAAACCTAATACTAATGAACAGATTGAAAAAATCAGTTACGCCATGATGATCCCTGGTACTGATTGGATGTTAGGTACTGGGGCATATATAGATGATATTGAAGCTGTTGTTGAAGATTATCGTGAGACAGTGACTGAGCAAATGGCAGAAAAATCCTTCGCGATTTTGCTGATAGCGCTTTTCCTTACGGGTATTACTGGCTTTATCATTATGATTGCCGCCCACCGTATGGTTGTGCCAATCAAGAATATGGCCGATAACTTAAATGATATTGCTAAGGGCGAAGGGGATTTAACCAAGCGACTTACCGTAAAAGGTGAAGACGAAATTGCCCAACTTGGGCGATCCTTTAACCTCTTTGTCGATAAACTTCAGCATATTATCGGCGATGTTGCGACAGCGACGGCAAAAGTAAAAACGGCAGCCAATGCGATTCATGATCAAACTAAAGTCATGTCGAGCCAGTTGGTGAGTCATAACAATGAAACCGATCAGGTGGTGACTGCAATCACTGAGATGTCCTCCACTGCGAACGAAGTGGCTAAGAATACCACTCAAGTAGCCGAAGCGACTCACGCTGCTACTGGTGATGTGGCGAATGCCCAGCGCTGTGTTGATGCTTCGCTTGAGGAGATTGCGTCTTTAATGTCGCAAATCAACAATGCGGCAGGCAGTATAAAATCACTCAGCGAGCAATCACAGAAGATCAACAGCGTGCTTTCTGTCATTGGCGGTATTGCCGAGCAAACTAACCTATTGGCATTGAACGCCGCCATCGAAGCGGCCCGTGCTGGTGAACAGGGTCGTGGATTTGCTGTGGTTGCCGACGAGGTGCGTAATTTAGCCAGTCGAACTCAAGCCAGCACGTTGGAAATTAACGAGATGTTATCGGCACTGCATAAGCTAGTGACCCAAGCCGTGAAAGCCATGGAAGAGAGTCAGCAAAGCTGTGTACGTTCGGTGGATTCTTCTCGCACGATTTCCGATAGTTTAGGTTCAGTCACTTCAGCGGTAACGGCGATTAATGATATGAGTACCCAAATTGCGGCCGCGGCGACAGAGCAAAGCTCAGTAACCGAAGAAATTAACCGTAACGTGTATGCCATCCAAGAGATTGTAAACGAGTTGCTTCATTCCAGCGAAGATGCCGCTAGGATCAGTATGACAGTCTCGGAAGAAGGCATTAACTTGGGCAAGTTAGTGGGCCAGTTTAAGATTTAGTGGGACAGTTTAAGATTTAATTGCAGCAATCTTGATTAAAACGGGAGACTTAAGGTCTCCCGTTTTATTTGGCTTATTTATCTTTTTGAAGAGCACTTAATCCATCTACTTTAGTCAATCCAGCCTAGTTAGTTCATTCTAATCAATTTTCTCGGCAACCCGCTCAACCCTTACTGAGCAGACCTTATATTCAGGGATAAAAGCGACTGGATCGAGCGCATTGATGGTGAGTTTATTCGCCGCCGCTTCAACAAAATGGAAGGGCAAGAATAGTACGCCAGCTTGGGCTCTTTTCGTCACAAAGGCGTCGATTTCAATTTCGCCGCGACGGGTAGTAAGTTTGATTTTATCGCCATTGCCTATGTCGAGTTGCTCGGCGTCATAGACTGAAATCATTACCTTAGGCGAGCCGAGTAAGTCGAGTCCGGCCGTTTTACGGGTTAAGGTGCCAGTGTGGAACTGTTCCAGTAAACGTCCGGTCGAGAGGGTGAGCGGGTACTCACTGCAGGGCATTTCTGCGGGTAAGCGATAACTCACTGGCGTGAACTTACCTAAGCCGCGGGTGAATTGCCCTTGGTGCATAATGGGAGTACCAGGATGAGCTTCATCTGGGCAAGGCCATTGAATACCTTGGGGAATTTTACCGTCAACTCCAGTGCTTAATCGCTGCCAAGTAATGCCGCGATATTGTGGTGTCAGCTGATTGATTTCCTGCCAAATCGCTTCTTCATTAGGGTAATCCCAAGCGGCACCCATCGCATTGGCAATGGCTTGGACAATTTGCCAATCGGGCAGGGCTTCACCTAGCGGTAGCAGGGCCTGTTCGAGTCGCTGCACTCGTCGTTCAGTATTAGTGAAATGACCTCGTTTTTCGACAAAGGCTGCGGCGGGCAGAACCACGTTGGCAAGCTCGGCGGTTTCGGTGAGGAAGATGTCCTGCACCACTAAAAAGTCGATTGCATTAAGCGCCCTAAGCACATGGGCTTGATCTGGGTCGCTTAATACGGGGTTTTCGCCCATCACATACAACGCCTTGATTTTCCCTTTGGAAATATCATGCATCATATGGGTGGCGGTTACGCCAATTTCTCCCGATAACGGCGTTTGCCAATGTGCCTCGAAACGCATTCTGGCGTGAATGTCGGTGACTTTTTGATAACCACTGAAGAAGTTAGGCAGTGCGCCCATGTCACAGGCACCTTGCACATTACTTTGTCCCCGCAGTGGATTAATCCCCGCTCCTTCAACCCCAATATTGCCGCACAGAAGTTGTAGATTAGATATGGCGGTAACATTGTCGTGTCCCGTCGTGTGCTGGGTAATGCCCATGGCATAGTAGACTGCGGTTTTGTCGGCCGTTCCTATGGTTTGGGCGATGCGGGCGATATCTTCGGCTTTAACGCCTGTTATCAAGGCTGCGTTTTCTAGGCTGTAATCTGTTTTTGCCAGTTCAGCATAGAGAGCATCCACGCCTTCGGTGCGTGCGGCAATGTAGCTTTTATCCTGCCAGTCGTTGCGGATAATTTCCGCCATAATCGCATTGAGTAGCATGACGTCAGTGCCGGGTCTGTGGGCGACATAAAGCTGTGCACTGTCGGCAATGGCGACACGTTTAGGGTCGGCCACCATTAGTCTCGCGCCATGCAAAGCCACGGCTTGCTTAATTTTTGAGGCGATGATCGGGTGAGCACTGCTGGTGTCTGAGCCTATGATAAAAATCACATCCGATGCTTGAATGCTCGGAATGTCATTGGTCATGGCACCACTGCCGATACTTTGCTGTAGCCCAGTGACTGTGGATGAATGGCACAGACGGGCGCAATGGTCGATGTTATTGGTGCCGATTATGCTTCTGACAAATTTTTGCAGGAGGAAGTTTTCTTCATTGGTGGCTTTTGCCGAGGCCAAGCTTGCCAGTGAATTGCTACCATGTTGCTGTTTTATTTGCTGTAAATGTTCGGCCACATAGGAGATGGCTTCAGGCCAACTACTTGGCGTGAGCTGGCCATTTTTACGAATGAGTGGCGTGGTGAGGCGTTTTTCACTGTGAATAAAATCGAAACCAAACCGGCCTTTCACACATAACATGCCTTGGTTTACTAGCGAGTCTGGATTGCCCTCGATATGACGGATCTGATTCGTGCTGGTATCGATTTTAAGGTCAAGCCGACAGCCTACGCCGCAATAGGTACAAATCGTTGAGGCGGTTTTGAGTGGCTTTTCATCGCCTTGGCGTTTATCCCGCGCATCGACGAGTGCGCCTGTTGGGCAAACCTGCACACAGTTGCCGCATTGCACACATTTGCTGTCGGCCATGCTGGCGCTAAAGCCGACTCTCGGTGCGCGGCGCGTGGCGGTTTCACTTATGTCTTGCGGCAGCGCTTGATAGGAATCATGGGCAAATTGAATCGCACAATGGCCACTCTGCAACTGGCACACATCGACGCACTTACCACAGCTAATACAACGATTAGCATCAAATTGAATGAACGGACTCGATTTATCGACCGAAAACTTACGCGCGCTTTGAGTGCTGAGTGACTTAGGTTCAACATGATAGTCGGTCGCATAGTCCCTTAATTTACAATCCGTATTGGCTTGGCAGGCGCATTCGAGGCAGCGCGCAGCTTCTTGCATGGCGGCATCGGGAGCAAAGCCTAGCTCGACTTCGCCGTAATTGAGTAAACGTTGCACCGCGTTCAATTCGGGCATGGTTAAACGGGCTTTACGTGCGACAGAGGGGTAGAGCTCGGTAGTTGGCAAGCCTTGTTTTATTGTGTTACCGATTGCTTTTGATGAATTAAATGCATTGGCATGCAGCTCACAGCTTAGGCCTTGTTTGAGCAATTTATCTATGGCGATTGCGGCTTTATGGCCATCGCCTATGGCGGCGACTGCGGTGGCAGGACCACGGCGTGCATCCCCCACCACAAAGAGTTTTTCAACCCCTGATGACATAGTGTGCTCGCAGCCAATAAAGGTATTCCAGCGGCTGAGAGCGAGTTCACCATTGCTTAAGTGGCTCGCGGGATCTTGCATAAAACTCATATCGGGAGTTTGTGATACCGCGGCTATCACAGTATCAAAATCTTGGGTAAAGGTTTCACCGGTGTCAACGGGAGCGCGTCTGCCAGAGGCATCGGCTTCGCCGAGTGCCATCTTAGCGAAGGTGACTGAATGGACTCTACCTTGCGCATCGCTATGGTTTTCAAGCGGATTGGTTAAAAAATGAAACTTCACCCCTTCGACTTCGGCCTCATGTACCTCGTAAGCTTCGGCGGGCATTTCTGCGCGGGTGCGACGGTAAATTAGGGTGACATCGCAACCTTCACGCACTGCTGTGCGGGCGCAATCAATAGCGGTATTGCCACCACCAATGACGGCGACTTTCTTACCTAAAACAAGAGTCTTTTCGAGACAATGATCTTTTAAGTAATCGACACCTAAGTAGCAACCCGCGAGTGTGCTGCCGGGATAATCCATAGGCACAGCTTTTTGGGCGCCAATGGCGAGACAGACGGCATCAAAATCTTCAACTAATTGATTTAAATGTATCTCGTGACCGAGACGTGTTTCTGTGTGGATGATTAACCCGTTATGGCACAAGAGTTCGATTTCTTTATCGAGTATCGCCTTAGGTAAGCGATATTCAGGAATGCCATAGCGCAGCCAGCCACCCGCCTGTGGCATAGATTCGAATATCTCAACGCTATGGCCTTGGTTTGATAAGTAATATCCGGCACTTAACCCTGCTGGACCCGCACCGATAATCGCGACTTTTTTACCCGTGTCGGCTTGGCGTGGTGGCAGATAACTCATGCCCCCATTTTCGCCATCAGCTAAGTCGAGATCGGCGGCGTGGCGTTTTAATTGACGTATGGCAATGGGCTCATCGACGAGTCCGCGGCGACATTGTGCTTCACAAAAAGCAGGGCAGACACGGCCAATGGAGAGTGGCAGCGGCAAAGTTTGTTTAATGACTTTAACGGCTTCAGTATGGTTGCCTTGGGCGATGTGATACAGGTAGCTCTGCACATCGACGCCCGCAGGGCATGCTTGTTGGCAGGGGGCTTCGCAATCGGCAAAATGATCGCTCAAGATTTCAGTCAGCGCTTGTTTGCGTTTTTGACTTAAGAATTCAGACTGAGTTATGACTCGCATGCCGACTGTGGCGGACGTTTCACAGGCGCGTACGCAGCGCAAACTGGCGTCGGAATTCTCAATTTGGACGACACACAAATTGCAGGCTTGCTTGTCTGCATGTTCGTGATTACCTAATTGCTGCGAGGCTGCGCTGGGATCACATAAGCTGGGTATTGCTATGCCAGCAGCATGCGCCACTTGCAGTAGGTTATCGGTCGGATTAACCGACAACACTTGGTCATCAATTCGAAGTTCTATCATCCCATGGCCTTTTTATATGTAGGGTGCTTAGCTGCTATAGCGCGGGGCTGCAGGCTTAGGTTGTTTCGAGTATACCTAGACAGCTTTAGAAGACGCTTATGGGCGAGTGAAGTTTGCTGCAAAATTGCAGCTTGAATCACAAACCCGCTCAGACTGTGCGCTGGTGAATGTTTGCTCTAATTTGATCGTGATGGGGTTGACGTTATCTGGCCTTTTTAGTTGCGTTTCCTTTGATATTATGGGGATTTTTTAGGCAGGAGATCGCTTGTGTGTCAGCCATTGGCCTCGCGCATAGCACTATCTTGGCTAAATTTAAGTAAGATCACAGTCTTAACTCATTGCTTTTTGTTAGTCTCGGCTTTAGTGCTGTGGTCTTTTAGCTTGGAAAATAATCCTTGTTATCCCATTTAATGAACAGTGCACCTCTAGGTTTACCAGTCTGGTTAGGTTAAAATGCGCGGTTGCAAATACTGTTAATCATCGCCCCTTTTAGTGGAAGATCAATTAAAGCGGCCAAATAAAGAAAGTTGAAAACTCATGTTTGAAGTTAATCCAGTAAAATTCAAAATTAAGGAGCTTGCCGAGCGCACGGAGCTTCTTAGGGGGTATCTTTGACTACGATGCCAAAAATGAGCGTCTAGAAGAAGTTACCCGTGAGCTTGAAAGTTCAGAAGTGTGGAACGACCCAGAGCGCGCCCAAGCCTTAGGCAAAGAGCGCGCCAGCCTAGAAGCTGTGGTCAAAACCATAGACGATATGGACTCAGGTCTTGAAGATGTTGAAGGCTTACTCGAGCTGGCTATTGAAGAGGAAGACGAAGATACCTTCAATGAAACCAGTAAAGAGCTGGATTATCTCGAAAGCCGTCTTGCCGATCTTGAATTCCGTCGTATGTTCTCCGGCCCGCAAGATGCGTCAAACTGTTATTTAGACATTCAGTCTGGCAGTGGTGGTACCGAAGCCCAAGATTGGGCCAACATGGTGCTGCGTATGTACCTACGTTGGGGCGAAGCCCATGGCTTTAGCCCTGAGTTGATGGAAGTAACCGATGGTGACGTGGCCGGTATTAAAGGCGCGACCATTAAGTTTACTGGCGAATATGCGTTTGGTTGGTTACGCACTGAGACTGGCGTGCACCGTTTAGTACGTAAGTCGCCATTCGATTCATCGGGTCGTCGTCATACGTCATTCTGCTCTGTGTTCGTTTATCCAGAAATCGATGACGATATCACGATTGATATCAACCCATCGGATCTGCGTATTGACACTTATCGTGCATCGGGCGCGGGTGGTCAGCACGTTAACAAAACGGAATCGGCGATTCGTATTACCCACTTACCGACGAATACCGTCGTGCAGTGCCAGAACGACCGTTCACAGCATAAAAATAAAGATGCTGCGATGAAGCAGCTGAAAGCAAAACTGTTTGAGTTAGAAATGCTCAAGCAAAATGCCGACAAACAGGCCGCAGAAGACGCTAAGTCTGATATCGGCTGGGGCAGTCAAATTCGTTCTTATGTATTAGACGATGCCCGCATTAAAGACTTACGCACAGGCGTTGAAACCCGCAATACTCAAGCGGTACTCGATGGCGATCTGGATAAGTTTATCGAAGCCAGTTTGAAATCTGGGCTGTAATTAATTCAAGGTATAGACGAGAAATAAGATGACTGAACAAGTAATTGATGAGAACAAACTGATCGCCGAGCGCCGTGCCAAGCTAGAAAGCATCCGCCCAAACTGTAGTGCTAATGCCCATCCAAATACCTTCCGTCGCACCCATAAAGCGGCTGAACTGCAAGCACAGTATGGTCAAAACACTAAAGAAGAACTCGAAGCCTTAGGTTTTAAGACCAGCATTGCTGGCCGCATCATGGCAAAGCGTGGCCCTTTCTTAGTGATCCAAGACGTGTCTGGCCGTATTCAAGCCTATGCTGAAAAAAGCGTACAAGCTGATTTGAAAGAGCGTTTTCAAGGTCTGGATATCGGTGACATCATAGGTGTAACCGGTCAGCTGCATTTGTCTGGCAAAGGCGACTTATATGTCAACATGGAACAGTACGAGCTACTGACCAAGGCGCTGCGTCCATTGCCTGCGGATTATTATGGTCTAGCCGATCAAGAAATGCGTTACCGTCAACGTTACGTGGATCTCATCGTTAACGAAGATTCACGCAATGCCTTTATCATGCGTTCTAAAGTGGTTTCTGCAATCCGTAACTTCATGATCAAAAAAGAGTTCATGGAAGTTGAAACCCCTATGATGCATGTGATCCCAGGTGGTGCTTCGGCCCGTCCTTTTATCACTCATCACAACGCCTTAGACATGCCAATGTACCTGCGTATCGCGCCAGAATTATACTTGAAGCGTTTAGTGGTGGGTGGTTTTGAGCGTGTGTTCGAAATTAACCGTAACTTCCGTAACGAAGGTCTGTCGCCACGTCATAACCCAGAATTCACTATGATGGAATTCTATATGGCTTATGCAGACTACAAAGATCTGATGGACTTAACCGAAGAAATGCTCAGCTCGATTGCTATCGAACTGCTTGGCAGTGCGCAAATGCCATACGGCGAGCACACAGTTGATTTCGGCGGCCCATACGCACGTTTAAGCATGTTAGAAGCGATTCAGAAGTACAATCCTGATAACGCGACTATCCAAGCTATGACCTATGAGCAAGTGAAAGATGTTGAATTCATGCGCGATTTGGCGAAAAGCTTAGGTATGAAGATTGAGAAGTTCTGGACTTGTGGTCAGCTGCTTGAAGAAATCTTCGGTGAAACTGCTGAATGGCAATTGATGCAACCGACGTTCATCACTGGCTACCCAGCGGATATTTCACCATTGGCACGTCGTAATGATGACAACCATTTCATCACTGACCGTTTCGAATTCTTCATCGGTGGCCGCGAAGTGGCTAACGGCTTTAGCGAGCTGAACGATGCTGAAGATCAAGACAACCGCTTTAAAGCACAGGTTGACGCGAAAGATGCAGGTGACGATGAAGCTATGTTCTACGATGCAGACTATATCACTGCACTGGAACACGGTTTGCCACCCACGGCAGGTCAAGGTATCGGTATCGACCGTTTAGTGATGTTGTTCACTAACACTCATACTATCCGTGACGTGATCCTGTTCCCTGCCATGCGCCCACAGGCGTAATGCAGTCGAACAAGGTATTTCGTTGTACATTTTGTTGTATTAGTTTAGCCACTCGACTTTTAGTAAGTCGCAATAGGTTAAGTTTACAGTGATTGATTTAGGTA
Organism: Shewanella sp. SM21; assembly: GCF_025654335.1. NCBI lineage: Bacteria > Pseudomonadati > Pseudomonadota > Gammaproteobacteria > Alteromonadales > Shewanellaceae > Shewanella > Shewanella sp. SM21. Next base: position 43,493 of record NZ_JAKKRL010000010.1, on the reverse strand, counting down.
TGATCTGAGCATCGCTACGATGAAATACCCCCTAAAAAACCAGCCATTTGGCTGGTTTTTTGTTTTCTAAAATAGTTAAAAATAATGAGTGATAAAGTCGCACCATTAGTAACCTAAAAATGGGCTAGATGAGCATCATCAAGTGGCACGTTAGCTTTAGGTTGTGGCTATCGATCGTAGTGTAGATTGCGGGTTTAGCCTGTGAGTGTAGATAGTGTCTTTAACTTGGGGTTGTATATTGGGATGTCACGAAACACTCGTCTATGCTGCTAGCATCTCGCCGCCAGTCACATGCGATATTGTCTGTGTTCATTTCATTTTCGATAGCGATGGTTTGCAGGAATACCTAGGGCAAAGAGTTCAAGAAGAGGCAATTGGGATACATCAAAATAGTTGGTTGTATTACTGAGTGCATAAATACTTCATATGGATTATTTTTAAACGCGTTTGTTCATCTATACCCACTCGTACGGCTGTTTCAGATAATCAACCCGACATTAGTCTAATAGTGTGTTGCTTGACCTCAGTCGCTAACTCAATGAAACTCTCCATTAAATCACCTCCTACTAAAGTATGGATAATTAAATAATGTTAATTTTCTTTATTTGTATCGCACTCTTAGTGCTTGCATATAAGTTCTATAGCCCCTTTGTTGAGCGGCAAGCGGGTATAGATCCTAAAGCGATTACACCACAGGCGAGATTCGAAGATGGCGTCGATTACGTTCCGGTTCATCCGGCTAAAGCGTTTCTGATCCAGTTCCTCAATGTCGCTGGTGTGGGGCCGATATTTGGCCCGATCCTCGGTGCACTTTACGGCCCAATAGCCTTAGTGTGGATTGTACTGGGGAATATTATTGGCGGCGCAGTACATGATTATTTTTCTGGCGTGCTCAGCATAAAAGAAGACGGTAAGAGTCTGCCAGAGATTGCGGGCCACTACTTTAATATTTACTTTAAAGGCGTGATGTTGCTGTTTACGGCTATGCTGCTGTTTTTTGTGGGCGTGGTCTTCATCATGAGCCCCGCAGGTTTGCTGAGTAATCTCGATTATTTTAAAGACACCATCTTTGGCAATAATACCTTCTGGGTGTTAGTGATTTTAGTTTATTACTTTTTAGCGACTATGCTGCCGATTGATAAAATCATCACTAAATTATATCCCGCATTTGGTTTGTTGATGATAGTCATGACAGTTTCTATCGCCGTTGCTCTAATGATCAATGCGCCGCAGTTACCTGAAATGGGTGATGTGTTTGCCTATTTCGACCACAGCCATTACAACAATGAGTTACTCGAACCAAATCCAGATGGACTACCTGTTTGGCCACTATTATTTGTGACTATTACCTGTGGTGCGATTAGCGGTTTCCATTCAACTCAAGCGCCCATCATGGCTCGTTGCTTGACGAATGAGAAGTATGTTCGCCCTGTGTATTATGGCGCTATGGTTGCTGAAGGTATCGTTGCTTGTGTATGGGCAACGGCGGGTATTGCAGCTTTCCCTGGCGGTTATGTTGAGCTTAAGAGTTTGCTCGACCAAGGGGGCCCAGGTTTAGTGGTTAATCAAGTGGCAACTACGTATTTAGGTGTTGCGGGCGGTATTATGGCGATTGTGGCCGTGGCTATCTTCCCTATCACCTCTGGCGATACCGCATTTCGTTCGCTGCGTTTGACAATTATCGATGCCTTCCATATTCCGCAAAGTATGCGTAATCGTTTATTGGTTGCAGTGCCTATTCTGACCATTGCGTACTTTATGACGAAGATCGATTTCTCTTTGATTTGGCGTTACTTTGCCTTCTCAAATATGCTGCTATCAACCAGTGTGTTGTGGTTAGCGACTAAGTATTTGTTCGATCGCGGGACCTTCCATTGGATTGTTAGCTTACCAGCGATTGGCGGCACCAGCGTTACTGTGTCTTATATTATGACAGCGGGTATTGGACTAGGCTTACCGCAACCTTTGAGCCAGCCAGTGGGTATTGCAGTCGGGGTTATCTGTTTAGTTGCCCTGATCATTGCACACAATAGACGCAAACCTGTGGCAGAAGTTAAATAGTCCGTTATTCCATAGTTTTACCCAATAACAAACAAGGGCTGCATTTTGCAGCCCTTGTTTTTTTATGATTGGTATCATTCTACTATCCTTTAATAGCTTATTTTAGAAAGGGTAATTTTTGCTGAATATTTTTTAATGAGCGGATTCATCGCGTTTCATCTAGAGGTAAGGTAAGGTCGTTAGACTGGTTTTTATTTCTCTATTGAAACGATTAGTCTGTGGTAGAGAGCGTTAAGCAGTACAAACTTGCGGCAAAAGTCATTTAGATTTTATTTACTTGAATATTTTTTGCGAACAGAAGGAGAGCACGTTATGTCTGAGAACAAATGTCCTATGCACCATTCTGCTGGTGGCACCTCGAATCGAGATTGGTGGCCTAAACAGCTCCGGCTCGATATTCTGCACCAACACTCTTCTTTATCTAATCCTTTGGGTGATGACTTCAATTATGCTGAAGCCTTTAAATCCCTCAATTTAGCTGCTGTAAAGCAAGATCTCCTTGCATTAATGACGGATTCACAGGACTGGTGGCCTGCAGATTTTGGCCACTATGGGCCGCTATTTATTCGTATGGCATGGCACAGTGCCGGCACCTATCGTACCGGTGATGGACGTGGCGGAGCGGGGAGCGGTAATCAACGTTTTGCACCGTTAAACAGCTGGCCAGATAACGTAAACCTCGATAAAGCACGCCGGCTCCTTTGGCCGATTAAACAAAAATATGGCAATAAAATCTCTTGGGCCGATTTGATGATCCTCACGGGTAATGTCGCGCTGGAATCTATGGGATTCAAAACCTTAGGTTTTGCTGGTGGGCGAGTCGATATTTGGGAACCCGAAGCTGATATTTACTGGGGTGCGGAAAATAAATGGTTAGACGATAAGCGTTACTCGGGAGAGCGAGATCTTGAAGATCCCCTCGCCGCAGTCCAAATGGGGTTGATTTATGTTAACCCTGAGGGACCCAATGGCGACCCAGATCCTTTCGCTGCCGCCGTTGATATCCGCGAAACCTTTGCCCGCATGGCGATGAATGATGAAGAAACCGTAGCCTTGATTGCCGGAGGTCATACTTTTGGTAAAACCCATGGTGCAGGTGACGCAGCATTAGTCGGACCTGAGCCAGAAGCCGCAGGTATTGAACAGCAAGGGCTAGGTTGGCAGAGTCGCTATAAAAGCGGTAAAGGTGGCGATACTATTTCCAGTGGCCTCGAAGTGACTTGGACCTCAACACCAACCCAATGGAGTAACAATTTTTTTGAAAATCTATTTGGATATGAATGGGAACTGACTAAGAGCCCTGCGGGTGCCCATCAGTGGATACCTAAAAATGGCGCGGGTAAAGGGGTGATCCCCGATGCGCACGATGCTTCAAAACGTCATGTGCCAACCATGTTGACCACCGACCTTGCACTGATCTTCGATCCTGATTACGAGAAAATATCACGTCGATTCTTTGAAAATCCCGATGAGTTTGCCGATGTATTTGCAAAAGCTTGGTACAAGCTGACACACAGAGATATGGGGCCATGCACACGCTATTTGGGTCCTGAAGTGCCTGCAGAAACGTTTCTTTGGCAAGACCCCATTCCTGCGGTTGATCATCCCCTGGTTAATGAGCAGGATGTTACTGATCTCAAACTGAAGATTATTGGTTCTGGATTAACGATTTCAGAAGTCGTTGCCACTGCTTGGGCCTCGGCTTCTACCTATCGCGGTTCTGATATGCGCGGTGGTGCGAACGGTGCTCGAATTCGACTCGCACCGCAAAAAGATTGGCCAGTGAATCAGCCTGAACAGCTCGCTAAGGTGCTCAAAGTGCTTGAGAGTATTCAGTCTGAGTTCAATCAAGGAGGTAAGAAAATCTCCCTTGCTGACTTGATTGTGCTAGCAGGTTGTGTCGGTATTGATCAAGCGGCTAGAAATGCGGGGGTTGAAGTGACGATTCCATTTACGCCGGGTCGTATGGATGCCACGCAAGCACAAACTGATGTGGAGTCTTTTGCGGTACTTGAACCTGTCGCAGATGGCTTTAGAAATTATCATCCCACTCCGTTTTCTGTTTCGGCGGAGGAGTTATTGGTCGATAGGGCGCAATTACTGACCTTAACTGCGCCGGAAATGACAGTGCTTATTGGCGGTCTGCGGGTGTTAGATACTAACTCTGATCAGTCAAAAACGGGTGTCTTGACTGCGCGTCCTGAGTTTTTGACCAATGACTTTTTTGTTAACTTGCTCGATATGGGGACGACGTGGAAACCCACTTCCAAAGCGGAGGATATGTTTGTGGGTATTGATCGCGTCAGCGGCCAGCAAAAGTGGACTGCAAGTCGTGTTGATTTGATCTTTGGCTCTAATTCGCAGCTGCGTGCACTCGCAGAAGTGTACGCGAGCAGTGATGCACAGCTGCGATTTATCGATGATTTTATCGACGCTTGGACTAAGGTGATGAACTTAGATAGATTCGATCTTCGCTGAGCTTATATTTATTAGTCTTTTTAGTGGTATATGGATCCAATTTAGGCGCCGCTGGGGTTAATGCGGACCAAGCGTTTAAGTGGATTTTCAGTTAAATGATCGCCTAATCCAAAGTGGTTAAGCGGTCATTTTTATTCATGTGCTTTGACGCTCATCAATTTAGGTGGAATATGAATATTCAGCAAATGTCGGGTTTAGCCATTTTACAGGCAATGGCAAGGGGGGAATTACCCGCACCTTCTATCTCTCTCACTATGCCAATGTCGCTGGTTCAAGCCGACGAAGGAACGGTGACATTCCATGCGACTGCCGATGATAAGCACCTCAACCCATTGGGCGGTGTTCATGGTGGTTTTGCCGCGACTGTATTGGATTCGGTTACCGGTTGCGCCGTGCATACATTGCTTGAAGCGGGTGTCGGTTACGGCACTATCGATTTGAATATTAAAATGATTCGACCTGTGCCTAAACATCAAGTGTTAGTGGCTGAGGGCAGGGTGATCAATTTATCTAAGTCTTTAGGTATTTCGGAAGGTACGCTAAAAACGCAGGATGGAAAACTGCTCGCCACTGCTACGGCGACTTGTATGATTTTAAGGCCATAAACCGATTTTGCAGGCTGGCGATATTATCTCTTCGAGTTAACACGCTGAGCAGATAATTAACCTATGCCGAAGGTGCACTTTATCTTCAGGTATTAAGCCGACGGCCTTCTTGCTGGCAGTGAGGTTTTTATGGGCGTAAATTCAGTTAATAACGGAATTTTTTAATCATATTTTCATAAATAAGCCTCAAGATTGAAAATAGCTAGCATGCCATATTCCATTCGACAGAAAGTATGCTAGATTCTGGCGAATTGTTGCTGATCGCTGTATTGTTACCTCTGTCATCAACAGTTCTCCACAGGGCCATCGCTGCAATTGAGTCAGATTTGCAGGGAAGTGTCAGGAAGTTACACCAATTCAGAGTCTGCTTATGCAACCCAATTTATTTCCCGAACAAAGAAACGTTTATCAAGAATCGAGGGTGACACTACCCTCGATTGAAGCCCAATCCTCCTCTCGTCGCGGCCGTTTGCAGCGTATGGTTGGCGGCGTATTGTTAACCTGTAGCGTATTGCTGAGTCTTTCAGCATGTGCGGCAGGTAAGCAGGCGTCACCACAAGAAGGTGAAGAGTTTAGTTACGCTTGGCTAAAGGGTTATGCCCGTACTATGGCGGCACAACCCTATGAGAGTCATAAAGGCGAATTACCTAAAAGCCTTCAGGGCATGAGTTGGGATGATTACCAACAATTCCACTTCAAGAAGAAAGCCGCACTATGGCGTGATCAAGATTCGGAGTTTCGTGCCGAACTGTTCCATCTTGGGCTGTTTTTTGATACCCCTATTCATATTTATGAGCTAAATGAGGGTAAGGCTAAGTTAATCGAGTATTCACCTTCAATGTTCGATTACGGCAAGTCAAAGGTCAAAGGTAGTCAGTTGCCTAAGGATCTTGGTTTTGCGGGTTTCCGTATGCAATTTAATACCGATTGGCAGCGTGACATTGTTGCCTTCCTTGGCGCTAGTTATTTCCGCGCAGTGGGTCAAGAAATGCAGTACGGTTTGTCGGCTCGCGGCTTAGCGGTTGATACTGCACTGCCAAAACCCGAAGAGTTTCCAATGTTCACCAATTTCTGGTTAGAAAAACCTAAACCAGGATCGAATATCACCACTGTGTATGCCTTGCTAGACTCTCCGAGTGTCACAGGGGCTTATCGTTTTGATATCGAACCGGGTGAACGTTTAAAAATGAAGGTGGATGTGGCAGTTTATCCACGTAAAGCGATTGAACGTTTAGGCGTTGCGCCACTGACCAGTATGTTTATGGTGGGTGAGAACGATCGCCGTACCGGTTATGACTGGCGTCCAGAAATCCATGATACCGATGGTTTAGCCATGCACACGGGGAATGGTGAATGGATTTGGCGTCCGCTAGGTAACCCTGAAAACCTGCGATTCAACGCCTATAGCGATGAAAATCCAAAAGGTTTTGGCTTACTGCAACGTGATCGTAACTTTGATCATTATCAGGACGACGGCGTGTTTTATGATAAACGCCCAAGCCTATGGATTGAGCCAACCAGCAGTTGGGGCAAAGGTTCAGTGCAGTTGGTTGAAATTCCAACACTGGATGAAACCTTTGATAACATAGTTGCTTTCTGGAATCCTGCTGAGCCGATTGTACCTGGTCAAGAGCTGCTGTACAGCTACAACATGTACTGGGGTGGCATTCCACCGGTTCAATCACCCCGTGCTCGGGTTGTCGATACCTTCACCGGGATTGGCGGCGTAGTTGGCCAGAAACGCAAATACTACAGTAAGCGTTTTGTGGTGGATTTCGCGGGCGGAACTTTACCTATGATAGGTAAAGATACCCAAGTTAAAGCCGTGATCACAGCATCTGAAGGCAAAGTGGAAATTGAATCTGCCCGTCCTTTAGCCTCGATTAATGGTTACCGCGCTATGTTTGACGTAGTGCCACCCGGAGACGGGACTGAGCCGATTAACCTTAGAGTCTATTTGGAAGTCGATGGTCAGCCATTGTCTGAGACTTGGATGTATCAGTGGAATCCGCCTGCTAAGGATGATCGTGAATTGCACAATGCAGGTCATCTGCAATAAGCGATTCGTGATTCATTAATCTAAAACGCCAGCTAACTTAGCTGGCGTTTTTGTTTTGGCTTAGCCCGCTGAATCCTGCAGCTTCAGGTTGTTTGGGTATATACGGCTTGATAGGTTAGGACTAGATTATCTAAAAAATGCCCCAGTAACTGATTCATTCGAGTCGTTGATTGCCCCAGTATGAACTCAGGGCTTTGAATATATGGCATTTTCTGTGTGCTAGAAAAAGCATTTTCTTGGGCAATTAATGGCGCTAATTGGCTACTGATAAATTCAAGATGGCATTGAAATCCAAAAACTAAATGTGTGTAACGTACAATTTGCCGCGGGCAAGCTTCACTTGTGGCGAGCACTTCGCAATCGGGAGTGAGGCCAGGCATATCGTTATGCCAGTGGCCGACCACTTCAGTGGTCGAAAATGTCGTAAGGTTAACATCACTTTTTCCTGCCGCAGTCAGTTCAATGGGGAAGTAACCAATCTCGGTATGCGGGCTCTTTTGATAACGGGCACCTAATGCCTCTCCTATTAACTGTGCCCCAAGACAAACCCCCACAACGGCTTTATTTTTTTGGATAGCTTGTCTGATAAACCTTTGTTCTGCTTGGCTATCAAAATATGGACAATCGTTTTGGCATGTCGCGGGAGACTGAGGGCCACCGAGGATAATTAAAAGATCAAAACCATTACTATTGTCGGGTAAAGCTTCATCTAGATAGATTCTGCTAAAGCTCATACTGTAGTTTTTGCTTGCAGCCCAATCGCTAAAATAGCCTGGACCTTCATAGCTTTCATGGATAATGCAATGAATGCGCATCGAGTTTTCCTGTGTCTTTTATGGGATAACGCTATGCTACAATCCTTTTTATTTGGCTGAATAACGTTATATGGACAAGTAATGATGCTAAGTCGCCAACTCGATTCGATTAACGCCATTATTGAGCAAGCGCCTAATATGCCTTCTTTTGTCAAAACGATTGAGATGCAGAAGGGTTATGTGGATGTTTTACACCAGCACTGTTGGCATCAGCTTATTTTTCCGCTTCAAGGCCTGTTACAGACAGAGGCAAATGAGGCACTTTTTTTGGTCCCCCATACCACTGCGCTTTTTGTGCCTGCAGGTGTCATGCATGAGTCTGTTGCGATTACAGATACTTGCTTTATTGGTGTCTATTTGAATCCTATGTATGGTCGAGATTATAGTGCCATGGTTAAGCCCGTCGCTATGAGTGCTTTTATAAGGGAGTTAGTGTTAACGCTCAGAAAACAATGTGCTTTTAATACCCCAACGAATGTTGAACCAATGGTTCAGGCGCCAATACTGCGTTTGCTTGAGGTGTTATATGATCAAATTAATAGTGCCGGGGGGCAGACTTTTAAGTTACTGATACCGCAAGATAGGCGCCTAAAATTGATTTTTGAGCATTTAACCCAAACGCCAGCTTTAGATTTCTCTTTAGTGAAATGGGGTGAGATGGTTGGGGCATCGGAACGAACATTGTCGAGGCTATTTGTGAGGGAGTTTGGTTCTTCATTCGTATTATGGCGTCAACATTTACGGCTGATCTATTCGCTGTCGTTATTGGCCACTGACCTATCAATACAGAATGTGGCCCACCAAATTGGTTATCAAAATGATTCATCCTATATCAAAGCCTTCAAGGAGCGTTTTGGGATGACGCCACAGCGATTTCGGTTAGGCGATCATGGGATATAACCCTGTTACGACGTATGGTCATGAACAACTATTTCTAGTTGGCTTATTTAATATTGAATCAATATATTGCACCTTTTTGCGGCACAAATATTCATTTGGCCGAATAAAATCAAGCCAGTTGTAATTGCAAGCATGCTACTGAGTTATTGGGGGCTAATTCACTTTTTGACAATCTAAACAATTTTTCACTGTAAAAGACCCCAAACTTGGGCGTAACCTGTGGGCGTTCTCGCCATGGGTAAGTATTTTATGTTTGAAATGTTCACAACGTTAGGCTTTGCGTGGTCGGTGGGTTTAGTCCTTGCCGTACTTTTTGTACTGGCATACGAATTTATTAATGGCTTCCACGACACGGCAAATGCGGTGGCGACGGTGATCTATACCAAGGCAATGCCGGCAAATCTGGCGGTCGTTACCTCCGCACTATTTAATTTTGCGGGTGTGCTGTTAGGGGGGTTAGGGGTGGCCTATGCGATAGTGCATTTATTACCTGTAGACTCCTTGCTCGGTATGGACTCAATCCAAGGCTTGTTGATGGTGTTTTCCCTGCTATTTTCGGCAATTATCTGGAACTTAGGTACTTGGTATTTTGGTATTCCGGCATCGAGCTCCCATACCTTGATTGGTTCGATAATGGGCGTGGGTGGCGCTTTCGCTTGGATAAATCATCAGCCTATCCTACAGGGCATTAATGTCTCTAAAGCAACGCAGATCATGCTGTCCTTGATTATTTCGCCGACCTTAGGGTTTGTGATGGCAGGGATTTTTTTGCTCATCATGAAATACGTTTGGCAGAAACATAAAATTCACCGTACCCCCGATGAGCAGATGCAGATTAATGGTAAAAAACACCCTCCATTTTGGGCAAGGGCGAGTTTAATTATCTCCGCTATGGGGGTGAGTTTCGCCCATGGTTCTAACGATGGACAGAAGGGGATAGGTTTAGTGATGCTAGTGCTGATTTGTATGGCACCGGCTTATTTTGCCTTGGACATGGGCAGTCAACCCTATGATTTAGAAAGAACTCAAGATGCTAATCGTCGCATTATGGCGATTTATGACCGTAACCAAGCCGTTATCGCGGATGTTATCGACTTTAAAGCCTTAGTCAACGTTCCCGAATATATGCTGGCCCATTGCTCATCTGCCAATGTATTACCGGCGATGTCGTTGCTTGACCGTCGCTTAGCAAAAGTCTCAACTTACAAAGATATGGATGTAGAAGAGCGACGCGAGGTGCGACGTTTATTGTTGTGCATCGATGATACTGCTCGCCAAGTGGCTAAATTGGATCTTCCTGCTAAGGATTTGAGTTCATTGGCTAAATGGCGAAAAGATCTCACTAGAACTACTGAGTATGCGCCCATTTGGGTGATTATTGCCATTGCTACTGCGCTGGGTTGCGGCACGTTGGTGGGTTGGCGGCGGATTGTATATACAGTGGGGGAAAAAATTGGTTCATCGAGTATGACTTACAGCCAAGGCATTGCCGCGCAGGTCACCGCTGCCGTCTCTATTGGGATTGCCAGTATGACGGGGATGCCGGTATCGACAACTCATATTTTGTCTTCCGCTGTAGCGGGTACTATGGTGGCTAATCGTTCAGGGCTTCAGATCCAAACCATTAAGCAAATCATGCTCGCTTGGCTGCTGACACTACCTATTACTATGTTGCTCTCCGCGAGTGTGTTTATCCTCGCCAATGCACTTTGGGGTTAGCCAAGAATACTCAAGTTGAATGCTCACATAGCCAAGCCTTGAGGGCTTGGCTTTTCGGTTCAGTGCCGTTTCCCGCGATAATTACCTAAGCCATCTTGTTAGAGTTGAGCCTTCAACACCAACAAGGACATAAGATGGCTGAGCAATCTAGAATATTTTTCAAAGCACTACATCAACAATCAGAGCCGCTGATATTAACTAACGCTTGGGATGCCGCCAGTGCGGCCATCATCCAAGCATCGGGCGCCCGTGCGATTGCGACCAGTAGCGCGGCATTGGCTTGGTCGCTCGGTTATCCCGATGGCCAAGCGTTACCTAAAGTGGCTTTATTGGACGTAGTGAACAATATCCTACGGCTGAGCCGAGTGCCCGTGACGATAGATATTGAATCTGGTTATAGCCAAGATCCCTATGAGGTTGCTGCTTTTGTTGCGCAGCTCGCTGAGCTTGGCGTAGCAGGAATTAATATTGAGGATGGCAGTGCAAGTGTTGCTGAGATGGTGGCAAAAATTAAAGCTATTCGCGCCCATCCTCGTTGCCAAGGATTATTTATTAATGCGCGAACTGATGTGTATTTACTGGGTTTAGCCAGTGGTGAGGCCGCTGTTGTTATGACTATCGATAGGTTAACTCAATATCAGGCTGCGGGTGCGGATGGCGGTTTTATCCCTGGCGCGAATCAGGTCGAGACCGCTAAGCGCTTATCTGCCGCTGTGGATATGCCACTGAATTTTATGCTATTGAATGAGCAGATGGATATCGGCGAGTTATTTGCCGCAGGTGTGCAGCGTTTTTCTACTGGCCCAGCTTCATTTTTACAGGCCTATAGCACTTTGCTTAATCCAATTTTGTTAAATTCAATTAAGGCAAAACCGTTTCAGCGAGAGTCAAATGATGCGGTTATTGCCGTTGATAAGGATTCAATACCTAAAGCCATTTCCCTTGGTTTTGAGCAAATGAATAACTTATTTATCCCGAGTTAAAGCTGTTTTTCATCTATACCCAAGCTACCTGAAGATACGAGTTTCAGAGCGCCCAGGGTGCTTCAATTCAAGGCGCATTAATGACAGAATGTCGGCCACCTTTTGAATTGATGCAACACGGAAGTGGAGTGCCCTGGGCGCTCCGTCACGGCGGGTTTTAACGCACTTTATGCTGCGTTGGTTATTTTTAACTTAGCCCGCTAGGCCTGCAAATAACCGCAATCGCCATGGATGGCGTGAATGCCATTTATGCAGGAGCAATAAATGGCCTTGCCTAAAGTGCGTTAAATTCCCGCTGAATCCTGCATCTTCAGGTTGTTTGGGTATATACTCACGGCGAGTTTGCCGTGGGTTTCTTCTTACGTCCATTTTACTTAGCGTCCGTTTTACCAAGAAAGTCCCAGCTGCGTGCTTGTCTCCTCAGGTTTCTTATCAAGCAGGCATAGCTCGGCGAGTTGAATGTGCGCTGCAATTTGGCTGCGCAATTTTTGATAGAGACGGATGGCTAGTTCAGGCGCGGCTTCATTGTCGGGAGTATGAATAAATAGATAGGGCTCTCGACCTTCTGCGAGCCATTGCGGGAGTTGGGTCAGCCAATTAACAAAAAAGGCATCGTTATCCTTAGGTAAAGCAGTAACGCCTTGCTGTGCGAGTTGTGTTACGGCATCGTCTGGTTGGCCGATAAAACGCACCACTGGATTATTGGCGGTGGCAATCGCATGCACTGGCACTCGAGGTTTTTTCTTGTGAGCGTCGATAATTGCGACATTGCTTGGCGGCAGTGCAAACAAGGGCCTGCTGTCCATGATGATGCGATTCACTTTTTTATCGATGAGTAATCGATTAAGCGCACGCTCGGCATCTCCCTTAGCAAAAAACGCAGCATGCCTGACTTCGACGCCATAGGTTAACCCTTGGGGGATTTGATCTAGAAATTGCGCTAACGCAGGCAAGTTTTCTGGGCCGAAATGGGCGGGCAGTTGAATTTTCCAGATCCCTGTTTTATCGATTAATGGTGTCATTATCTGGAAAAAATCTTTCAATTCTTGGCCGCAGTGTTGCAATAATCTTTGGTGAGTGATGGTTTGCGGTAGTTTGAAGGTAAAACGAAAGCTCTCGGGCGTGGCACTGTGCCAATTCATTACCGTTTGCTGTGCAGGCGTTGCGTAGAAGCTGGTGTTCCCTTCGACAGTATTGAATATTGTCGCGTAACGGGCGAGTCGCTCCGCTTGTTTAGTTCCGTGACCATACACACTTTCTTGCCAATTCGAGTGCGACCACATGGCAAGCCCAAGGCGAAAATGGTTGGGTTGATGTAACGGAGAGCACAATCGGTCCAAAAATAAATTCCTTTAATGCGATTTGCGCGTACCAAAGCTGCGCCCTGATGTTGACCAACATTTTAGGGTATTGTGCCGATATCTGTCGTCCAGAGTCAAATAGTGCCACCGATGACCTTAAGTATTGTGTTTGATTTTGTTTGAATTTAACTCTGTAAAAGTCGGACTTAACTTAGCCAACTCTGGAATGACATTGAAAATTAACCTACTCTAATAGTGCGTTATTATTATTTTTATGCTTATGATCAAACTTAGGACTTAGCCAAAGACGGACGTTTATTGGAGAATTACGTGAATAATGATGGCTACACTTCCTTAAGCAATTTTATCGACCTTCTCTTGGATGCTATTTGTGTCGTCGATAAAGCGGGGAGGTTTGAATTTGTCAGTGCAGGGGCAGAACGTATTTTTGGCTATACCCCAGAAGAAATGATGGGTATGCAGATGCTAGATCTTGTCATTCCAGAGGATAGGGAACGTACTCTCGCAACGGCCAATGAAATTATGGCAGGTCGCTTTAAAGTCGATTTTGAAAACCGTTATGTGCGTAAAGATGGTGTTATCGTCGATATTCTTTGGTCTGCACGTTGGTCCGATGCTTATCAACAACGTGTCGCAGTCGCTAGAGATATTTCTAAGAGCAAAAATACCGAACGTAGACAAGCAGCCTTATATGAGATTTCAGAGGCTGTGCATGTCGCTGAGGACTTACTCGCCCTGTATCGTCGAATTCATGAAATTATTGCTAAATTACTACCTGCAGCAAACTTTGCTATAGCATTGTACGATCAAGATTTAAATGAATTAAGTTTTCCTTATAAAGCCGCTACTGGCAAGGATTCACTTATCGATATTGCAAGTTTCAGTGTGTTCACTGACCAAGTGATCCGCAGTGCTGAGTCTTTACTCCTGTGTCCCGTGACCTTAACTGATTATCCCCAAGCGATTCGTGAAGATTTGGGTAATGGCTGTTTAAGTTGGCTGGGTGTGCCGCTGAAGCTACAGAAAGGTGTTATCGGCGCTTTGATTATGCATAGCTTGCCCACTTCGGCTTCATATACACACCAAGACCGTGAGTTATTGGAGTTTGTTTCTACGCAAATAGCTTTTGCGATTGAGCGTCGACAAATGCTCGCGCGATTAGAGCATATTGCACTTTATGATCAGTTAACCTTGTTACCCAATCGTGAGCTTTTTTACGATAGATTTCAAAAGGCGCTATCTCGAGCCCATAGGGAATCAAGTTATTTCTCTTTGCTTTATTTAGACTTAGATAAATTTAAGTGGGTTAACGATACTTTTGGTCATAGCGTGGGCGATTTATTACTGCAAGTGACGGCACAGCGAATAGTCAGTTGTGTGAGGGGCTCAGATACCGTTGCGCGTTTTGGGGGGGATGAGTTTGTCATCTTACTTGAACGAGTCGATTCAGCACATAATACCCTGCTGGCCGCGCAAAAAATATTGCAAGTATTCGAGCAACCCTTCGAGCTTGCCGAACAGCAGATCCATATTCTGCCGAGTATCGGTATTGCTCTGTATCCAGAGCACGGTGAAGATGAAAAACAACTTATTTCCTGTGCCGATACTGCTATGTATAAAGCTAAAAAGAATGGCGGAAATCGAATTGAAATGGGTTACCAAGGATTAAGAAACTTACATGCTGAGCTTCGGCCTGAGGCCAATATTCCTGAAAATAAAGCGATGAAGATTATTTAAGCTTGCTTTAGGTAAGCCATTGTAAGTCTTTGAAGAAATAATATGTAAAGAAATGCCCGCAAATGTCACTGACACTTGCGGGCATTATTGTATGGAACTGTTGATGTAATCTTTATATAAAATAAGGCTTTTGATTACAGTTTGAAGCGATTAACTTCCTGCTGCAATGATGCGGCTAAATGGGCGAGCTCTTGAGCTTGGACCATAGACGTTTGTGCCTCAATCGAGAGATTCTCTGACACTTCACGAATCGACTCTGTATTACGGTTGATTTCGCTGGTGACTGAGGTTTGCTCCTCGGCTGCTGTGGCAATTTGGCTCGCCATATCTGAAATATCATTAATGGCTTTGCTGATTTGCAACAGACTTTCGCTGGCTGAATTAGCATCGGCCACACTGGTTTCTGCCATTTCATGACTTTGAGTCATAGACTTAACGGCTTTGCCTGCGGTTTGTTGTAGGGTTTCGATCATCGCTTGAATTTCTTGTGTCGATGAATGCGTACGTTGTGACAGTACACGCACCTCATCAGCAACTACAGCGAAGCCACGACCTTGTTCTCCTGCACGTGCCGCCTCAATGGCTGCATTGAGTGCAAGTAAGTTGGTTTGCTCTGCGATGCCACTAATGGTCAACAAAATGCTGTTGATCTTTTGTGAGTGCTCGTTCAGTTCACCGATAATTCGCCCTGCAGTTTCGACTTCACTGGCTAAATTACGGATAGATTGCTGGCTTTGCATTACCTGTTTATGGCCATGGTTTGAAAGTCCGACCGCATTTTGAGCTGTCTGAGCTGTATGCTCAGCATTACTGGCAATTTCCTCGGTGGCGCTGGCCATTTCGGTCACCGCAGTGGCAACCATAGTCACTTCATCTTGCTGTACTTCAATGCGCTGGCTGTTATCCGTTGCCGACGCACTACTTCCTTTGGCTTGATATTCCAATTGACCCGCAATCTTGTGCATGCGGGAAATCATACCGTGTAGACGTTCTACAAAGCGGTTAAACCCCGAAGCTAACATACCAATTTCATCGTGACTGTTGGCAGTATGAATGCGCACAGTGAGATCGCCATCGCCCTCGGCAATATCATTGAGTGCTTGGGCAACGCGTTCGAGATCTTTGAATTGAATTTTAAAGATGGCGATTAAAATCAAACCAAACAGCACCAATAGTGCAACACCTACGGCAGACATCCACCAAGCAAGATCGGTTGCCTGTGACATGATTTCTTGCTTATCCATCACGAAAATCAGTGCCCAGTCAGTTGATGGAATTGCCGAAACGTAAACTAATTTAGTGGCACCATCGAGGTTTCGCTCTTCCATCGTATTGGCATTAGTGCGCTGTGATAACCAGTTATTGCTAAAATTACTATCGATTTTAGTGAGTTGTTGAGTATTTAGTTGGCTATTGGGATGACTAATAATGAGCCCTGCATTATCGACCATCAGAGTGTAACCTTTGCCAGGTACTTGGAGGCGCTGCACTGCATCTGTTAACTGATCTATGGTTAAGTTTGCAGCCGCTACGCCTATGAGCTGGCCTGAGCTCATCACAGGTTCTGCTATAGTTACGACTTGTTTTTTCAATGTGGCGCTGACGTAGGGCGCCGTCATGATCATTTTACCCGCCGTTTTAGCATCCATATACCAAGGGCGAACGCGGGGATCATAATTTGCGGTATTCAGCGACGGATCTTGGCGATACATGTTGCCTTGCTCGTCACCATAGTAGGTGAGGGCAAAGTCAACCGCAGTATGCGCTTGCAACAAATGAGGGGTAACGTTGGTACTAGGATCGGCTTCAATTGTTTGCTTTAGGCTCGTAATGGCCATTTTTCTGTCTTGCATCCACTGACCTATGCCGGATGAAAAGGTATTCGCCAGTTGGTCAATTTCATGTTGGGTGTTTTCTAACGCATTATTTCTAATGAAATAACTAGAGATACTTACGAGTACAGCAATAGTGATCAGTACAGCGGAAAGACTGCTAAACAGCAGCCGCGTTTTGAGTGTCGATCGCATAATCTATATCCTTTATATTCCGTTAGCTCTCTAACGTTGTTTTAGTATAGCGGCAGTACGGGGCAAAACATTAAATCATTGAAGAATTATAGTAATAAATTTAGAAGTGACGCCCATAATTTATGAATTTAATAATTACATGATTTTTATATCAATAACGATTGCGTCAGCAGTTGTTTATTTGATGTGCTGATGGAACTTAGTAGACTAAACTGAAGAGATGAATAATATTTTACAGGTGATAAATAACATTAGTTATCGTCAGTAAGCCGTTAAAATACATAAGCTCAAGCTAACAATTTAATTAAATATGTCACTGGTTGTGAGTGTGATTAATTCATTATTCAGAATGCTGGCTTGTTTATATCAAAGGTTAGTGAGCTTAATTTCGCGCTGGTAACATCTTGTGTGCTGGTTCAAGTTTAAGACTCATCTGTAACAGAACATAAAAAAGGGACTCCTAGGAGCCCCTTGTTCATTTTTAAATGACCTAAATATTAGTGAGTCATTTTATTTTTGATCAGCACACAACGCTGCTCTATTTGACGAGTTTCCAGTAGATTACGGCGGGTAAGGTTAGATAGCCCAGTTTGGCGATCAAGTACTTTGTCCAATGCCGCTATGCTAGTGTAATTACAATCGGTTGGGATGAGGAAATGGCTATAATTACGCATAAATACTGGCCCTTTTTTGTCCATATCCATTAAGCTCGCCAGACGCTCTTCCGCTGTAGCTGCGCTTAATAGTTTTTGCTCAGCAGGATAAAGATTTTGCATAATAATCCGCTGTTTGGAGAAAGGCAGGCTGTCTAGATGGACTTTACTTAACCAACGACGTTTTGCGGCCGCTTCAGGGCGGATCACTTGTGCCGCAAGTGCCGCTTTTTCGCCAGAGTCTGAATTATCCTTGGCAGCTTCTTTGGTTAAGCGCTGCAGCGCGTTAGGAAAATCATAGCGATTAAGCTGGGTGATGATTGCCCATCGTAAATCTTGATCTAAGGTTAATCCCTTAATTTTTGTTTCACCGTCAATGAGTTGTGCTAAATGACGTAGTGAATCTCTGTCGCTTGCTAAACTGACATAGGCATTGAACCAGATCCGTTGGAAGTCATTATCGCCTTTATTTTCCATTGCTTTTCTCAGACTCATTTGGCTTAAGCCTTTAATTGCATTTTCAGCGTAGTTTTGCTGAATAGGGGCGATCTGCGCGAGATATTCCTTCGAGCGCAACATGCTATCGATGATCTGACCAACAATTGTGTAGTCCGTCTCAGCAGGCGCGTTAACAAACACTGTGCTTAGGTATTGATCTAAGCTCAATTTACCTTCGCGGACGCTGTCCCACAGACTTTGCCACAGCATAGATCGCAGTAGTGGATCGGAAATATTACTCAGTTGTTGTTTTGCGGTATTAAATGACTTGTCATCAAGCTCGACTTTCACAAAGCCCCAATCATCAAAGTTTGGATAGACTAGGTCTGGGCAGCGCTCACCAATCAGTTGTTTAACTTCAGTACGCTCGCCTTTGTAAGTCACTGGCACTGTAATGTCATTTCGCAGATCAAAGCGACCTTGGGTAAATAAAGCCACTTGGACTTTTTGTTCACGTAATGTGGGTAGCTCTGCGCTTGCAGGGAGCTGCCGTAGGCTAAATTCGCTGATTCGGTTGCCCTCACAACGATATTCCGCCTTGATGGTGTTAACGCCAGCGCTGTAGAGCCATTCTTGAGTCCATGCACTTAAATCGCGGCCAGCGGCTTTCCCTAGGCTATTGATAAAATCGTCTAACTCAGCATTTTGATAACTATATTGTTTTAAATAGTTACTGACGCCACGACGAAACACCATGTCGCCGAGTAAATGGCGTAATTGTTTCAGCGTTGATGCGCCTTTTTGGTAAGTGATAGCATCGATATTGTCGAAGGCGTTCTGAGTCGTTGCTACGGGTACTTCAATGGGGTGCGTGGTGACTAAGCTGTCTTGCTCATAGGCTTTTTGCTTACCTTTAGCGTAGAAGGTACGCCAAGCATTAGTGAACTCTGTGGCTTCTTGAGTCGCAAGTGTGCCCATAAATGAAGCAAAACTTTCATTTAACCACAAGCCGTTCCACCATTTCATGGTGACGAGATCGCCAAACCACTGGTGCGCCATTTCGTGCATGATCACGCCCGCAAGATTTTGCTTCTGATCCGCTGTCATAGCCGCTTTATGAAGGAAGATATCTTCGGAAAAGGTCACTGCGCCCGCGTTTTCCATTGCGCCATAAAGGAAGTCTGGCACTAGAATTTGATCGTATTTCTTAAAGGGGTAAGGAATACCAAAGTAATTATCGAAAAAAGTTAACCCTTGTTTTGTATAGGTAAACCAATCTTGCTCCGTGACTTGATTAGCAACGGATTGACGGGCGAACAGGCGCATAGGATAGCGGCCTGAGTTGTCTTGCCACATGTGATAAGGGCCCGCGTGCATCGAAAAGTTATATGGGCTTAGCTTAGGAGTTTGTGGGAAAGTCCAACGATTGTAAGCACCCGCTGGGGTGATTTGGCTTTCACGCATCGAGCTAATGACTTGCCAGTCTTTGGGCGCTGTTACCGTAATTTGATAGTTAGCCTTGAGATCCGGTTGGTCGAACACTGCGAACATCTGCTGAGCTGCAGCGGGTTCAAAATGAGAGTAGAGGTAGACCTTGCCATCGATTGGATCTTTAAAACGGTGTAAACCTTCACCATTGGTGCTGTGGGCACGGCTAAATTGCACTTCAATGGTATTTTCACCTGAGGTGAGCAAACGCGTATTTAAGCTGATGTAAGCGCCATTGTAATTGGGGTATACGGCGGTACCGTTGATGATAAAGCGTTTTATCTGCGCCTTGTTTAAATCTAAGCTCAGTTGTTTTGGCACTTCACTTAATTGAAATGTCACTTTGGAGGTGGCGGAAAACTCGGCGTCCCCTGTGAGCTGAAAATCCAGGTCATAGTGAATATCGGAGATGACCTGCGAGCGAAGCGTAGCCTGATATTGGCTAATATAAGCGCTAGCATCACGTGGACCCGTATTGAGTGTACTTTGGGTTGCACACGACATTAATGTGCCGCAGGTAAGGGCAACGAGACTGGCTTTAAACAAGTTCACAACTTAAATCCTTCAGCGATTTGTTTTGTTTTCTGCTTGGATGTTTGCATTCAATATCGTGTGTGTAGGTTTGCCTTTGTGGCAAATTATCCCTCGCGCCAGCGCCAATTTTGAGCATCATCATCGCAGTGTATTTTGGCCGAGTACACTACCTTATTTACCTTGGATTACCAATGTTAAAAATGTAAAAAAAAGCCAGCGTTAACGCTGGCTTCTTGATATTACGGTTTGGCAGAATTAAGTGCCAATAGGACAATTACATGCCTAAGAAAGACTTAGACTTCATCTTACGGATTTCTTTTTCATCAGACCATTCGATAAGGCCTGTTTCTAAATCCATTAAACGCATTGTCATCTTATAGTAGACGTCTTTAGTGCTACCGTCTTGCTTCACTATGCTAGATAAATTGCCATATAACATGTATTGAGCGCCAATTTGACGACCAAACTTGATGGCGGTTGATGGGTCAACCATGCCAGTGTTGTTTTGGTAATCCAGTTGTTTACGGACTGAATCTACTTTAGTCATGTCGATAAAACGGAACTTGCCTGAGCGCAATAATTTGTTACTGATAGAGTCAGTGACAGACTCAGTGTCGATATGTTCTGAGGTTTTGTTTTTGATGCTGTCAACAAATAAAATCGGGCGGTCATTGGCAGTTATTGCCACAATAGGAGGGAAAGTCATCATGCTATCCACCATCTTGGCGGCAATAGCTTGTAGATCCGTCGAGCCAAAGTTCTCATTGACGGTTTCAACTTCTGTGGCATCGCCATATTCGACTTTAGATTGACATGCAGCTAGACCCATAACGGCAGCCAGTACAAAAATCAGTTTAAATTGTTTCATAGTCAGTTCCATTTTGTGATTGTATAAACTTAATGACACACGTCTTATTCAAATACCACAACCGCTAGGCTAAATGATTATTGAATAAATTCGGGTGTAATTACCAGTATCAATTGCCCAGACTAAGGTGGTTTTGCCTGCTGCAACATCAATTTTAGCCGGTGGCGCTTTGTCTAACTGCAAAGTGTATTCACCTGCACTCAAATAACGCCGCCCGATCTGTGCTTGTTTAGGGAGCGTCAGCCAACTGCGACGATCCGCTTGTTCTGTTACTACGTTAAAAATCTGCATCGCTATACTGCCAATATCGGCCGCATTGTTCCCTGGTTTGCCACTCTTCTCAATCTGATAGGCCATCTCAGATTTAGCATAGACCCTAGCGACTTGACGAACTAGCGTCGCGGGCAGATCTTCCTTGAGTGCTGTGATGGCTAAGGCATCGATATTGGCAATAGGTTCAGTTTTCAGCACTGTACCTAAACCTTGCACTTGCGTCTCTGGCACAAAAGTATTGTTTGGCATGTAGGTAGCGAGTGACACTGTCTGCCAGTTACCATGGATAGTAAAAGGTACAGTGAGAGCTTGTTTTGCTGGCACAAAGCCGCGCTCGACCATCAAAATCACTTGACCATCTTTGGGATTGGGCAATTTAGCATCGCCCCAACGGCGCTTAAACTCATCATACTGTGGCATGCCGAGTTGCTTGGCGAGGCGGACCAGATCTTGCTGTAAATAGGTGTTATCTGGAGTGATTTGTGCTGCTTTACGATAATCGATATAGGCATCGTTCGGCTCACCCAGCACTTCGTGCAGTACGCCAGTGGTGTAATAACTGTAAGCGTTTAAGAAAGAACTGGTGACTGTGCCCGCGGCTTGTCCTAGTTTGTTAACCTCGGCATCTATGGTGCCGTTTGCCATGGCTTGAACTGACTTTTGTGATTTTTGATAGCGTTCTTGCTCGCTGCTCTGTAGTTCGTTACTGCGACGAACTTCGACTAGAGCCCCCTGATAGTCGCCACTAAACAAATAGTTAAGAGCTTGGTATTGGTGCAGCATAATGCGTTCATACCCAGGGCCTCGGTACGGAATCGCATTGTCGTTTAACACTAAGCTGCTGGCTGTTGCGCCAATGTCACTAACGCTGACTTTGGCTTTATCATCAAAGGCGGTATAAGCATCTACTGCTTGCTGATAATATTTTTTACTGGCAGCAAAATCGCCGGCGACTTGAGCAATACGTCCCGCTTCTTGGGCATAGAGTAAGCCGTCATTGCCATTGATATTACTGGCAAGTTTGTCGATATCGGCCATGGGTGTCGCACTATTAAGCTCTTGTTTGAGTGGTTCAATCTGCGCAGGATAATTAATGAAAATACTGTTATAAGCGCAGCCCGATAAGTTTAAAACCAATCCCATTGCCAAGGTTGACGTAATAAATGCGCGAGAAAAAGGTGTAACGAAGGACAGTTTCATTATTGCGCTTCACCTTTTTTGATGGATTGGGCTGAAATCGCCTGAGTCTGTTCTGGCATAAGTGAACGCTCGAGTAATGTGATCCCTTGAAGGTGATCAAATTCATGTTGAAAAATCCGTGCAATAAAGCCCGTTAATTCGGTTTGTTGCCACTCGCCTTGTAAATTTTGATAGCGTACTTCAATGGCTTGATGTCTTTGTATCGTAAATCTTTGCCCCGGTACAGATAAGCAGCCTTCTTCTCCGCTGACCAACTCGCTTGATGCATTAATGATTTGCGGATTAACCACGACCACAGGCGCCATATTAGGCGCGTCGGGATAACGCTCATTAGGGCGAGAAGCCATAATAAATAAGGCTAAAGGGCTGTGAACTTGGGGGGCTGCGATACCAACGCCATTGGCAGCGTCCATGCTGGCAGACATTTGCTCGGCAAGATGCGCGAGCTCAGCATCGAAATGGTGCACTGTGATTGCAGTCTGCCTTAGAATGGGTTCACCCACTAACGCTATGGGTAATAGAGTTGGGGTTTCTTTTGGCATTAAATGTTTAAACATCGCATTCCCTGGATATTTTGCAGTAACTGTTTTTTTAATCAAAGTTAACATCTAAAGCGTCAGTGTTAATAATGTGGTGGTGGCGTTTCTTCAGCCTGGGTCGCCATATTACTCGGTTCCATGTCCTGCAACTTACCAATTAACATGTGAATTTGGTGTTGCTGGTGAGCCACCAGTCGATTCAATTTGATGACCTCTTGGTTTAATTCTTCGACTGTGAGCTCTTGAAAAGCCAATTTGGTTTCTAGATCTTCAATCTGTGCTTGTACGCCTTGCATGGCTAACCTCTATTTCTGCCAAGTTTCAACTAAGCCTTGGCTACTGATACTAACGACTTTATTGGTATCTCGAATTGCCACAGAGTATACAACGGCTCCTCGATTTTGGCTGTTTTTAGTGAGTGCAACCTGCCATTTTTCAATTTGTTTACCCGAGTCACGTTGCCAGAGTATAACTTCCCGCGCTGGCGTACCTGTTAATATCTGGCTGTCTTGTTTGATAAACCTCACCGCTGAAAAGTTCATTTGACGACGGGTAATATCCAGCTTGTTTAATAGCTTACCGCTTGTGTTATCCCAGATCTTTGCTTCATCTGTGCTGCCATTGGTAAAACTTAAACTACCACTGTCGTTGAGTGCCACTTTGGTTATACGGCTGCCGAGTGTCCACGTATGAAGCGGTTGGCCAGTTTGTGCCTGCCAGAGAATCGCCTGCATATCATTTGACCCCGTTAATGCTAATCGGCCATCAGCAGAGAGGGCAACACTATTGACGCGCTCTTTGTGTCCAAGAAATTTGATTAAGGCAGATTTTTCGGCATTAAGCGACATGACTGAACCATCATTTAAACCAATAAGTAGTGCGCCATTATCGGCTACCGCGACACTTTCACCGGATGAAGGTAAGGACCACCAGCCCAAAGGCTTACCGTCGGCTATTTTCCACATAGCAACTGAATCTCTGCTTAACGATGCTGCAAATATCCCGTTGGGAGAAATCGCCGTACCTGTGACGCCAGTATTAATATCGCCATGTATCCATTGGTATTTGAGGGTATGGGTGCTGAGATCCCAGCATTGAACTCCACTACTTTGAGTGGCAACTAAGGCGAATTGCCCATTACTTGATAGGCTCGCGCTATAGCTGGGTTCTGTCGTGAGAACACTGATATCTTCTGCTTTGGGGTGGCAAGCGATTAGAAAAACTGTGCAAATTACCAGCAGTAGATTTTTCTTCATGAACTTGCTCCCTAAGTTGTTGTCTTTAGACTTGATCAAGTGACATTAATCACTGTTAACCCATAAAGAATCTAGTTGGTATAACCGAGATAACTAGTATAAAGTTGTCACGCTTAGGTTATTGTAACCGCTTGAGGATGCTGAGGAAGCTTTAATGAAATCGATTTATAAATTATCGTTAGTTGCATTGGCTATTATTGGCCTATCTGCTTGTAATCAAGAAGAAAAAGCAGCTACGAGTACAAATGTTGAATTAACGACTGAAGCTCAAAAAGAAGCTTACAGTGTAGGCGCTTCAATCGGTCGTTATATGTCTGGCCATATCAAAGAGCAAGAAGAATTAGGCCTGCCAGTTGATCGCACTCTGATCGTCACTGGTTTCACTAATGGTCTGAATGACCAATTAAGTTTAACCGAAGAAGAAATGCAAACCATTCTTCAAGGTCTAGATAAAAAGTTAAACGATAAACGTCAGGAACAAGCAACAGCGATTTCTGCGAAAAATATCGAAGATGGTAAAAAATTCCTTGAAGAAAACAAGGTTAAGCCTGGTGTAGTGACAACTGAGTCTGGCTTACAATATGAAGTATTAACTCCAGGCACGGGTGAAAAGCCTGCCGCAGAAGACACTGTAGAAGTGGATTATGTCGGTACTTTACTTGATGGTACTGAGTTTGATAGTTCTTATAAACGCGGCGAAGCGGCTAAGTTCCCTTTGAATCGCGTTATTCCAGGTTGGACTGAAGGCGTGCAATTAATGCCTGTTGGCGCTAAGTTCAAGTTTGTGATCCCATCGGAATTAGCCTATGGCGTACGTGATACTGGTACTATTCCACCAAACTCTACGTTGATTTTCGAAGTTGAGTTGAAATCAATCGAGAAAGCTTCTGCGGCGCCAGTAGCTGAACCTGCTAAAAAGTAATTGATTAGCTGCGACGTGTAATACGCCGCAATTGAAAATACCGCTCCTAAATGAGCGGTATTTTTTTGTCTGTAAAATTCACATTATTGTTTTAATATTGAGCTCACTATCTTACAGCCGTTGGTTCTCAGACTGGCTCTATGTTTCATTTTTATACCCATTATCAACATTAATCTGCTGCAATAACCAAGGGTACCCATCATCAACTTTAGAAGTTTGATTGTTATGTTTATTTCAAAATAATGAATGCTAAATTAAGTTTTAATTATATCCATTACCTTTTAAGGACCCGTGTTCCTTATATTTTATTAGGTATTGCATACCGAATAATATCATCAAAATATCACATTAAAATATTGATTATTATTTGAGCAGGACACTAAATACTTTGAGCTTATGTGTATTGATCTTACTATTTGTTTTTACATGGCTAATACTTTTGATTTACCATCCTGTTCTGTCAGGTGAACAGTGAAGTGTCTATAATTAGTTACTCATCAATGTGTTACATTGGCAATGTGCGATCTTGCCCTCTTTTTTTACGCATTCAACTCTGAAATAATCGGCTCGCACGTTAATAGAAGTTAGCGGCAATATTATAATAATGGGGTTGATGATATGGATAATGTTAATAAATTAACGGCTATTTCTTTAGCTGTAGCAGCGGCTTTGCCTATGATGGCAAGCGCAGATGTGATGATCACCGAATATGTTGAAGGTAGCTCAAATAATAAAGCGATTGAACTGTATAACAGCGGCGATACGGCAATTGATCTCGCGGGTTATAAACTGGTTCGTTATAAAGATGGTGCTACTGTTGCGTCGGATATGGTGGCTTTAGGTGGTCAAACTATTGCGGCAAAATCGACAAAAGTTATTTTAAATACTAGCGGTACTATTACTGTTGCTCAAGGGGTTGATAGTTACTCTGGTAGTTTAAGTTTTAATGGCGGTGATGCAGTTGCCTTAATGAAAGATGATGCCGTCATCGATATTATTGGTGATGTGCCGACGCCAACGGGTTGGGGATTAGACGTTACCTTAAAACGTAAATTAGATGCGTTAGTGGCGAATACAGTATTTAATGCCGCCCAGTGGGAACAATTACCTAAAGACACCTTCTCAGGTTTAGGTTCTCTAGAAACGCCTGCTGAGCCAGAAGTGCCGCTCTTTAGCTGTACTGGCGCTACAATTGTGCCTATTTATCAAGTACAAGGTGCGGGCGAGTCGAGCCCATTTGTACCAGCAGGGGCATTCGAATCTGAAGCCGAAGTGACAGTGCGTGGCGTAGTGACTGCCCGTGGTGAAAGCTTGTTTAAAGGTTTTTACTTACAAGAAGTTAAGGGTGATAACTCACCGTATACCTCTGATGGTGTATTTGTATTCTTAGGTGAAGCGGCACCTGAAGCGATTCAACCTGGGGTTGAAGTTTGTGTGCAGGGTAAAGTGAAAGAATACTTTGGCTTAACTCAAATCGATATTAAAGCCGATAAGAAATTTGATGTTGGCGCTAAGGGTGAAGTCCCTGTTGCCGCGCCTTTCTATGTGGCCGATGGTGAAACCTTAGCGCAAGCATTAGAGCGCTATGAAGGCATGAATGTGGCCTTAGATGCGGGCAGTGATCTTAAAATCAGCCGTACCTTCAGCTTTGACTATGCGGGTAGTCGCAATAACATGCTAGTGTCATATCAAGCGCCTTTAATGAAGCCTACACAGCTGTATCCAGCGCTTTCTGCTGAAGCAACGGCATTAGTTAAATCTAACCGCGAAAACCAACTCTTTATCGAATCCGATTACAAGCCTGCCAATGGTGTTATTCCATACTTCCCTGATTTCAATGTGGAAACGGGTTACATCCGTGTTGGCGATCAACTGACTAACCTGCAAGGTGTGATTGGTTACAGCTACGGCGCTTATCGTTTAGTAGCGACTAATACTATTACAGCGGGTGATTTTATCCGTGGTGACGATAGAACCGAAGCCCCAAGTGTTGCAACTAAGGGAGATCTGCGCGTGGCTAGCTTTAACGTGCTGAACTTCTTTAACGATGTTGATGGTGGCGATACCAATCCATCAGGCAGTAACCGTGGCGCCCTAACGCTGGAAGAAATGGTGCTACAACGTACTAAAATCGTTAGCGCTATTACCGCCATGAACGCCGATATCGTCGGTTTGATGGAAATTGCTAACAACGGTTTTGGTGAGAAGAGTGCGATTAAGGATTTAGTCGATGCACTAAATGACAAGCAGACGCCTGAAAACGCCTATAGCTTTGTTGAAATCACCGATGCTGATAAGTATGACGGCAAGTACTTTGGCACAGATGCGATTACTGTCGGCATGTTATACCGTGGTGGTAAAGTGGCTTTAGCAGGGGCTGCACAAGTTATCGGTACTCCAGAACAGCACGCCAGTGCTGGCAGCGTGACTCGCACAAAAGATGGCAAAACTGAGACTAACCCTGGCAATGATGCTTATCAACGTCACAGCTTAGCGCAAACCTTTAA
Source organism: Shewanella sp. SM21 (assembly GCF_025654335.1). NCBI lineage: Bacteria > Pseudomonadati > Pseudomonadota > Gammaproteobacteria > Alteromonadales > Shewanellaceae > Shewanella > Shewanella sp. SM21. The sequence continues at coordinate 16,109 of NZ_JAKKRL010000010.1, read as the reverse complement.
AATCCATGATGAGTCTCTGACCGTAGTCGTTAACCATTTGAAATCTAAAGGCTCAGGCTGTTTAGAAGATTGGGCTAACTTCGAAGAGTCAGTTGATCCTGCCGATCAACAGGGCAAGTGTAATGCTTTCCGCGTATCTGCAGCCAAAGTCTTGGGTGAAACGCTAAAAGACGTGAAAGGCGACTTACTGATCATCGGTGATATGAATGCCTATGGTATGGAGGATCCTATCCGTGTACTAACCGACTTCGATGCGAGCAAGTCAGAGCGTGACATCCTGACCGCTTCGTGGACGACGCTCGACGGCAAAGTGTTTGAGCGCCAAGGCAGCAAGATTGAAAAAGGTTATGGCTTTATCAACTTGAACACGAAAGCCCACGGTGCAAGCACTTTCTCTTATAGCTATAACGGCGAGTTAGGTAACTTAGATCATGCTTTAGCCAATGCTAGCCTAGCCAAACGTTTAGTGGATATTGAAGATTGGCATATCAACTCAGTGGAATCTAGCCTGTTTGAATACGGTAAGAAGTTCTCTGGTGATCTGGCTAAATCTGAAAATGCTTTTTCTGCATCGGATCATGATCCTGTGATTGTTGCTTTAAGTTATCCTGCGCCAGTAGTGCCGCCAAAACCTGAGCCAAAGCCTAAAGATGATGGCGGTGCTTTAGGTTATTTAGGTTTAGCACTGATGTCCTTGTTTGGTTTGCAGCGTCGTCGCCGTTAACCTGTATATGGGGTTAACTCACAAGTGCAATTTGTGAGCTAGACTGAAACAAAGGGATGGTTAACCATCCCTTTTTTATCTCTTTTTTTCAGTTTTTATTAGGAGTGAGTATGGATACCACCTCAAATCCGCTGAAAACCATGAATATCAAGGCGCCACTGTGGTTTTACTTTGTCGCAACGCTCAGTTTGTTGTGGAATATCATGGGGCTGATGGCTTTTGTGATGCAAATGACTATGACGCCAGATGCACTCGCACAGATGAGCCCAGATCAAATTAAACTCTATGAAACGACGCCAATTTGGGTTGATGCTGTGTTTGGCTTTGCCGTGGTTTCAGGGGTTCTAGGATGCCTATTATTGTTATTCAGAAAATTAATTGCTTATAAAGTGTTGGTCGCCTCGCTTATCGCTATTTTGTTGCAAATGACCTATGTATTTTGCATTCAGCAAGCGGCTGTGGTGCTAGGAGCTGACGCGTTAATTATGCCAAGTGTAGTCGTGGTGTGGGGATTATTTCTTGTCTGGTTTAGTCAGCTAAGTACCGTTAAATCTTGGTTAGTTTGAGCCTTATTTTTGCTGATATTGATGTGACCAGCTGAGAGTAAACTAGTTGAACTTCATCCACTTCACAGTAAACTGCTGATTGGTTTTATTGACTAGGAAGTTGCAATGAGTATTTGGTTTAGAGCTGTAACGTTAGAGGATTGCGCGCGTTTAGACGCCGGTATGGGTGGCAAAGGCACCTTGATGCAGACTTTAGGAATTGAGATCAGTGAGATTGGCGACGATTACATGAAGGCCACTATGCCAGCCAGTCCGGCGGTGCATAACCCTTTGGGCATAGTGCATGGTGGCGCGAATGTCGCGCTTGCTGAAACCGTTGCCAGCTATGCGGCAAATTTCGCGGTGGATTTTGAGCAGTACTATTGTGTCGGTCAAGAAATTAACGCTAACCACTTACGGGCTTCCCGTAATGGGGTATTAACCGCCACGGCTAAGCCTATCCACTTAGGGAAGCGCAGCTCTGTATGGGAGATTTTAATCCACAACAGTGCGGGTGAACTGACTTGTATTTCACGGATGACGGCGGCTGTCGTTAAACGCTAAATGCTAAATGCTAAATGCAATGAGCCAGCTTATTACCTGTGGTGTGAATGGCGTATCAATCGTTTGATTTAAATAATATATAGATAAGGATTGGATATGGATAACGCTACAATTTGGGAATGGGTTGGTTATTTAGCTTCAGTGGTCGTTGCAATATCACTGATGATGTCAAACATTAAGAAACTGCGCTGGTGGAATCTCATTGGTGCGGCTTTATTTGTGGCCTACGGTGTGGCAATTGGGGCTTATCCTGTTGCCTTAGTTAACTTTTTTATCGTGCTGATTGACACTTATTATTTGGTTAAGCTTTATCGTGAAGCCGACTTATCCAGCAGTTAATGGCAGTGTATCAGCTTAACTCCGCTTTCTCGCACCGCACTTCGCTCCATTGTCCTGAGCAGCTATTTGGTTTTTCAACAGCATCTTAAGTGATGTGAGCGGACCATTGGCTGTGAGTCCGTGTAATTCATTAACTGTCTTGCTAAACTCATTTTTAATCTTTTTTTTAGATTGTATAAATCTAGTTTAATCGTTTTATTCTCAAGTGGTAATTCTCTATTCTTGCTCTATCGACAACACGTCGCCAGCCAAGGAGATAAACCATGGCCACCATTTACGATTTAATTGAAACCTGGTTAACCAGCAATCAAGACTAAGGAGCAGGGCATGAGTCAACAACATCAAACAAGTCAGTACTTAACGAGCCAAAACGGCGCCCCAGTGGCCGACGATCAAAACTCACTGTCGGCGGGTGAACGTGGTCCTCTGCTATTACAAGATTGGCATTTAATTGAAAAGTTAGCCCATTTCAACCGTGAGCGTATTCCTGAGCGTATCGTGCATGCTAAAGGTACTGGGGTTTACGGCACATTTACGCTGACTAAAGATTTAAGCGATTACACCATTGCTGACCATTTCAATGGTGTTGGTAAGCAAACCGAAACCTTTATTCGTTTCTCAACCGTAGGTGGAGAAATGGGTTCTGCCGACGCAGAGCGCGATCCACGTGGCTTTGGTTTACGTTTTTATACTGCCCGTGGTAATCACGATATCGTGGGTAATAATACGCCGACCTTTTTCTTACGAGATGGGATTAAGTTTCCAGACTTTATCCATACGCAAAAGCGTAATCCTAAGACAAACTTAAAAGATCCGCAGGCTATGTGGGACTTTTGGTCATTGAACCCAGAAGCCATGCATCAAGTGACCATTTTGATGTCGGATCGTGGTATTCCGGCGAACTACCGTCAAATGCACGGTTATGGTTCACACACTTTCTCGCTGTGGAATGCCAAGGGCGAGCGTTTCTGGGTGAAGTTCCACTTTAAATCGCAGCAAGGTGTGGTCAACTTAACCAATGAACAGGCTGATAAATTAAAAGGGATTGATCCCGATTCATCGCAGCGCGATATGGTGGTTGCTATTACTGATGGTAACTTCCCGCGTTGGACAGTTAATGTGCAGATTATGCCTGAGGCGGATGCCAATACTTACCATATCAATCCATTTGATTTAACTAAGGTTTGGCCGCATAGCGACTATCCATTACTTGAGATTGGTGTATTAGAGCTGAATCGTCTGCCACAAAACTACTTTGCTGAAGTTGAGCAAGTGGCATTGGCACCGAGCAATTTGGTCCCAGGCGTCGGGGCTTCACCAGACAAGATGTTACAAGCGCGTTTATTTGCCTACGCCGATGCGCAGCGTTACCGCATTGGTGCTAACTACAACCAATTGCCAGTGAACTGCCCGCATGCCGCTAAGGCAAATCACCATCAACGTGCAGGTGCGATGGCGGGTACACAATGTCCTTACCATGGCAGCCAAACTGGTGCTGATGCTTCGGCAAACTATGGCCCGAACAGCACTGCTGATGCCTTGGTTGAGCCAGTAAACTTTAGCGAACCACCATTGCGTTTAGAAGGTGAAGCGGCGCGTTACAGTCGTTATAACCAAGACGATTATACCCAAGCGGGTAATTTGTATCGCATCTTCTCTGAAGCTGAGAAAGCGCGCCTAGTGGCAACAATTTCGGGTTCATTAAGTCAAGCGAGTTTAGATGTGCAGCAACGTATGGTGGCGCATTTTACTCAAGCCGATGCGGATTACGGACAACGTATTAAAGCGGCATTAGGTCTTTAAACTGTTGCTGTTGCGAATGTTTGAATAATAGTGGAAACGATAAAACTGAGTAGAAAGCCTCTACTCAGTTTTTATTATCAGCGACAACAATATTAACATTCTCGTTAATGTGCTCTTAGGCCGCGATGAGCGCTGCATTAGGGCTATTTAGCTGCTTTAACAATCCAAATGCTTGCTGCATTTTATCCTCGGTTACGATAAATCCTATAAATGTTTCATCCACGTCGAATGCTTTAATACAGCTTCCTTGAGCATCAATATCGACTTGCCAGCGATAGACGCCATTCACTGTTATACCGCTGAGCTGCATAGGTAACAGTGGCGTTTTCACTTTAATGAGCATGGCGGGAAAATTCACTGCTGTCGGTTGGTTCAGTAATGTGTTCGCCAGCGCATTGGCGCTCAGTAACGCAGGTTGCAAATAGGCCCTATTTTGGCCGTTGATTTGGGCGCAATCACCTAGCGCATAAATATGGGCATCGTTGGTTTGTAAGCATTCGTTAACGACGATACCTTTATTGACCTCTAGCCCCGCATGCTGGGCAAGTTGACTGTTAGGGATCAGTCCGGCTGCACAGATAACCGCATCACAAATAAACCGTTGGTCATTATCTAGGCACACAGAGATACTGCCATCTTGGTGTTGCAGTTGGCTGACTCGGGTTTGCAATTGCACTGTGACGTTATGCTGCTTTAGTACAGCGGTCAGTTTGTGGTTTAACATTTCGGGTAGCATATTCGGCATTAAGCTCGCTTGTGGATCGACCAAAAACACTTGCTTACCTGCAGTTGCTAAGTCCATTGCCAGTTCAACTCCGACCAAACCAGCACCGATAACCAGTACTCTCCTCGCGCCATGGATGTCTGCTTCGCAGGCCTGATATTCTATTAAGCTGTTAACTGTGTGGATGATATCGACGCCATCTCCCTCTATAGGTGGAATAAAGGGCCGTGCACCCGTGGCAAGCACTAATTTTTTGTACGCAATTTCGCGTCCTTGATGGCAACAGACTACCTGACGAACTTTATCTATTTTTATGACTTCACAGTGATTTATTACATCAATTTGTTGCTCATGTGCAAATTCAGTCGCGGTCAATTTTATGAGGTCTGACGCCATTTTTTTAAGGCTAAACACATGGCTTAAATCTGGTTTATGGTATTCGTCACCAGAGTCGGCTGTGATAACTGTAATCGGTTGTTCGCGGTTTAAACGTCGCAGTGTTTTGACTAGCTGATATGCCGCGAATCCACTGCCGATAATGACGATTGGCTTAGGCATTAGTCACCTCATTTTTTATGACAGCGAAAACGCTTTTACCTAGGCCACATTCGGGACAGAGGAAGTCTTCGGCCACTTGAGTCCAAGGTGTGCCAGCAATGACATCTTGATTAGGTTCTCCTTTTTCAGGGTCGTAAACCCATTGGCAAACGGTGCAAATCATTGATTGTGTATCATTTAATTCGCACGCGTTTGTTGCAATCGGTGCCGTCACAGGGACGTTATTAGTAGCAGTGTTTTCAGCTGTTTGACTGGCCGTGGTGGCTTGGCTAGGTTTTGACATGACTTGATTAATGATAGAGCGACTATTCGCGCTATCAAGGGGCCGCAATGCCCATTCTCGCGCGATTCGCTGGCCGTGCTGACGGCATTCTTGCATCGCATCTCGATCGGGACGCCATTTGACTTTTAATCCCACCGAGGTTTCAAAACCAGCATCCATCAAACGAGTGTGAATTCTATCGACTGCGCCGCCATTCCAGCCATAACTACCAAAAGCTGCCGCCTTTTTATTGCGAAAACGCAGGCCCGTGATTTCTTCAAGCATGGCGGCAATTTTAGGCATCATCACATTATTCATGGTGGATGAGCCGACTAAAATACCTTTTGACCTAAATGCCTGTGCAAGGATTTCGTTTTTATCATGACGTGCGACGTTATACACTTTTACTGCTACATTGGGGTCAACATCATGAATACCTTGAGCAATACCGTCGGCCATCATGCGAGTATTATTGGACATAGAGTCGTAGAAAATCGTGATGCGGTCTTCTTGATAAGCGTCGGCCCAAGCTAAATATTGGTGAATAATTTGGGCAGGATTATCACGCCACACAATGCCGTGTGAAGTTGCGATCATATCTACAGGTAAATTAAAGCTTAATACTTCGTGAATTTTAGCCGTCACTAGGCTGCTAAAGGGCGTTAAAATGTTTGAGTAGTACCGTAGGCATTGTTCCATTAATTCATTTTGATCAACCTCATCATTGAATAAATGTTCGTCGCAATAGTGTTGGCCAAAGGCATCGTTACTGAATAAAACCGCATCTTCGGTGAGGTATGTCATCATGCTATCTGGCCAATGCAACATAGGTGCTTCGATAAATATCAGTTGCTTACCATTGCCTATCGCTAAACTATCCCCTGTCTTTACGGTAATGAAATTCCATTCTGGGTGGTGGTGATGTCCTACAATGGAGTCGACCGCATTTTCACTGCAGTAAATTGGAGTGTTAGGAATTTTGGCCATTAATGCAGTCAGGGCGCCTGAGTGGTCTTCCTCTGCATGGTTCATCACAATATAGTCTATGTCGGTTAAATTAATTTCAGCTTCAAGATTTTGTAAGAATTGCTGGCTAAAACGATGATCAACTGTATCAATTAACACGGTTTTTTCTTCACGGATAAGGTAGCTATTGTAGCTTGTGCCTTTAGTTATTTTGTACTCAGTACCATGAAAATCTTGCACTTCCCAATCGCGTTGACCCACCCAGTGGATATTGTTTTTTACATGAATAGTCATAAATACACCTGTGATAATTAATAATGAATGCGCTACGTAAATCTTGCTTATTTAGTTAAATCTCTTATTGCACTCACTATGCCAACATTGTAAGGCGTTGATTTTTATTGGTATTAACGTATTTCAACATTTGAAATCACTTGTTGGTGTCATAATGACAATTTGATATTGGTCAAATTGACATTACACTGTTGTCAATATGACTTTATTTGACTGTGGATGTGCTATGAGTGCCCATGCTGATTTAACTCAGTTAGCCTTAGATTTAACTGTCGGCGTGTCGACGCAAGACAGATTTGAGCGTTTGTTGGCAGTGGTCAGGCGGCGTGTCAATTGTGATGCTGCGGCATTATTGGCATTTCGGGAGCAGCAATTTGTCCCCTTGGCGATAGATGGGCTCTTTGCCGAAGTGTTAGGGCGGCGCTTTCAAATTAGTGAGCATCCGAGATTAGAGGCTATCGCCCGTGCTGGCGATGTGGTTCGTTTCCCTGCCGACAGTGAACTTCCCGATCCGTATGATGGTTTAATTCCACATCATAGTGCGAACTTACATGTACATGCTTGCATTGGTTTACCACTAATCGCGAACGATCGCTTAATTGGGGCGCTCACCATTGATGGTTTCAACCCTCATCAGTTTGATGGTTTTAGTGATAGCGAGTTGCGTGTGATCAGCGCACTGGCCGCAGCCAGTCTTAATACTGCGTTATTGATGCAACAGCTAGAATCCCAAGTTGTTGAAGTTTCCAATGGCACTGAGGTGCTCAATCGTCCTGCTAGTCAGCAGGAGATCATAGGGCAATCCACACAGATCCAATCGCTAAAGCAGCAGATAAGTGCTGTGGCAGGCACTGATTTATCGGTATTAATTACCGGCGAAACAGGGGTGGGTAAGGAGTTAGTGGCTGCGGCGATACATAATCAATCGACCAGAGCCGATAAATCACTTATCTATTTGAACTGCGCTGCACTGCCTGAGTCCGTCGCCGAAAGCGAGTTATTTGGGCATGTAAAAGGGGCATTTACGGGGGCAATCAGTCATAGGCAAGGCAAGTTTGAACTCGCTGACAAGGGGACCTTGTTTTTAGATGAAATCGGGGAGCTTCCCTTGGGGCTGCAAGCTAAGTTATTGAGGGTTTTACAATACGGTGAATTACAGCGAGTGGGCAGTGATAAGAGCCTAAAAGTGAATACTCGGATTATTGCTGCCACTAATCGAATTTTGCACCAAGAGGCAACGGAAGGGCGCTTTCGTTTCGATCTTTACCATAGGTTGAGCGTATTTCCTATCCACGTAGCACCATTAAGAGAGCGTGGGCAAGATATTGTTATGCTGACAGGTTTTTTTCTTGAACGTTGTAAAGCGAAGTTAGGACTCACCCATATCAATATCACACCCGCAGCGCAGCAGTTATTAGAGCAATACACATGGCCGGGTAATGTGCGTGAGCTAGAGCATGCGATACACAGGGCTGCGGTGTTGGCGAAAGCCGAGCTAAAAACGGCTTACATCAGCTTAAGTGATAAACATTTTCAGCTCGATTCTTTGATGAATCAAGCACACAGAACAGTCGACGAAGATAGACCATCAGATGCCGCAACGCCAGCCAGTGAATTAGTATTTAGGTCTGAGTCGGCCTGTCGTGAGCGACAATCGCAAGATAATTCCAGTGTTATGCTGGGGCTTAAGGCTGCGACTGAGAGATATCAGCGTCAACTTATTCGCCAAGTTTTAGCCGCGAATCAACAAAATTGGGCTGCGTGTGCAAGAATATTGCAAATCGATACAGGTAATTTGCACCGACTTGCAAAAAGGTTAGGTTTAAAAGAATAAAATATTGCGTGAAGAAATTTTATTCTGCAGCAAAACCCCTGCCTCGATTCTTAGAAGAACAGGGTCGCGACACCCAGTAGTGCGAACAATATGGCGCAGCCACGGTGTATCCACAACATAGGCAATTTTTCGGCGCTGAAGTGGCCTGCGATCACTACGGGTACGTTAGCAAGCAGCATGCCTAAGGTTGTGCCAGCAACCACCATAGTTAATGAATCGTATTTTGCGGCTAATACCACAGTTGCGATTTGCGTTTTATCCCCCATTTCGGCGATAAAAAACAGGATAAAGGTGGCGAGAAAGGGGCCCATTTTATAGAAACGGCTCTCTTCTGCATCGACTTTATCGGGGATTAACACCCAAAGAGCGATCGCGAAGAATGACGCAGCCACTAAATAACGTGCAAGATCTGGGCTTACCCAGTTAATGGCCCATTGGCCAATCCAAGCTGCGGCAAAATGGTTAAATAATGTCGACAGCAAAATACCTAAAATAATGGCGGTTTTATTTTTAAATCTTGCGGCGAGGATTAGTGCAAGTAATTGAGTTTTATCACCAATTTCAGCGATAGCAACCGTAAAGGTTGAGGCAAGTAGGGCTTCCAAGTGTGATCCTTTAGGGGTGGTTATGACATAAGCACAATAAACCGTCCACCCCTAGGTGCGGTCATTGTGCTCAGGTCTTGCTGGGCAAATCTATGATTTGCTGTGAACACCATGGCATGTTGCCAAGTATGTTGATGTTCACCCTAGATGACGATGGCTCGAAATCCAGTTAGCTACTCCCCCGAAGCGAGGTGGGCATTATACCTAGGTAAGATTTAGTTTCAAGCACGAGTTTATAACAGTAGGTGCTGATAAATGTTTGACAGGTGTCAGAAAAATACCGATCCACATTCTGTAACTTAATGAATATAAATGAATTATTTTTTGACAACGTTGTCTTTTGTTGCTAATTTAGCCAAGTCATTTCTACTTGGTTACATACTGTTAACTCGTAGTGACTCAATGATAACGACTGTATTTGGCAAACTAATTGAAAAGTTAGGACGCAAAGCTTCCGGTCTAAGGTTGTAAATGGATTTTTTAGTGAACTAAGATAGCGGAGTTGCCGCAGAATTCGATTTCTGTGAAAGATAAACGACTGCTGTTTAATGCTGTTGTTTGCCCAAATACCACTTTTATATCTAAGCCTATCATTATGTTTAGGATGATAGGCAATCAATGGAGTGCATTAAAGTGGCAAATCCTACTGTTTTTTCCCCTATTTCTAAATTGAGTTTATTGGCCGCGGCAGTAATGGCGACGAATGCGTTTGTGAGTATCTCTGCGCAGGCGCACGGTTATGTTGTGGCACCTGAATCGCGTTCATATGCCTGTAAAACAGGTAAAAATGCCAATTGTGGCGCGGTGCAATGGGAGCCGCAAAGTGTTGAGGGGCCATCGGGTTTTCCTGAATCAGGTCCTGCTGATGGCAAACTGGCGAGTGCTGGCAATGGTGCTTTTTCACCTTTGGATGAACAAAGTCCGAGCCGTTGGGCAAAGACGGATATTAAAGCGGGCTGGAATAAGTTCAGTTGGCAGTTCACAGCAAACCATGTCACCCGTAATTGGCGTTACTATTTAACTCGCCAAGATTGGAACCCAAACCAAGCTTTGAGCCGAGCGAGCTTTGACTTAGCACCCTTTTGCGTAGTTGATGGTGGTATGGAACAGCCGCCTAAGTTAGTGACCCATGACTGCTACGTGCCAGAAGGTCGCAGTGGTTATCAAGTGATCTTGGCCGTGTGGGAAGTTGGAGATACGACGAATAGTTTCTACAATGCTATCGATGTGAACTTGGGCTCGGGTCCTGTTGTGCCGAGTGAATGGCAAGATGTGGGGGATATCAATCCGTCACTCGATCTAAAAGCAGGCGATAAAGTGATGACCCGGGTGTTTGACGCCAATGGTGAGCAAGCGGCTAAGCAAACAGTCATTACCATTAGTGATGCGACTCAAGGTGATAAACAAAATTGGCCTTTCCTATTAGCGAGCGCGATTAATGCCCAGCAGTCCCAGTTAAAAGCGGGACAACAAAATGCATCGGGTGTGATTGAGCCTGTGTATGGCAAAAACGACATTTTTACAGCGAAAAACTCAGGTATTGAGCGTGTCGAAGTAGGATTTGATTTAGCTCCTGCTCCGGGCAACAGCTTAGAAGTCACTTCACTTGCCGACGATTATCAAATTATCGATGGTGCGGCGAAGGTCAGCTTTGATGTGACCAGTAACGCCGAGATGCTAGTGTCAGCGTATTTGTTTAGCCATGATGGCACAGCGGCAGGTTTTGTGAGCCAAACTGTTAACAATACCAGTGCTAGCTTAGTGTTAGACGTCGTTGAGCCTAAAGCTGGGCATTATCATTTGCAGGTAAAAGCTGAGCCTAAGCAAGGTGATGTTATTCAGCAGAACTTTGATCTCTTCTTAAAGGATCAAGCTCCTGCACCAGAAGCTGATTTTGTATTCCCAGCAGGCGTGAAAGGTTACGTTGCAGGTACTACAGTGTTACAGCCTAAAAATGGCAAAGTGTATCAATGTAAGCCATTCCCTTATAGCGGCTATTGCGTGCAGTGGTCGGCTTCTGCCACAGGATTTGAACCAGGTGTTGGCGCTTCTTGGGCTATGGCGTGGACTGAGCTGTAAATTAACTTTTTGAGCTAACCTAGCTTCAAAAAGGTGTCATTGGGCTTAAACATATCCGTGTGTTTAAGCCCTTTTTGTCTGCATCGGATGGAAAAAGACCGGCTTTATTTTGATTCGAGCCTAATACAAGATTACAGGTATTCTCAACAAAGGTAGCGATTTTGTTGGCTTGTATATTTTCGTTTATCACAGCGCTATTAAGTTGTTACCGTACCGTTTGCTACCCTTCTTTGTTCACAACTGGCTTGCCCACTGGGTTTGGCTCTGTTAATGTCCCAAACTATCTATTTAATCGATGCTTATATCGGTACATTAATTTGGGCTATCACAATTGAAAGTCATGCCATTTTTCAATAATCGATTTAGTTAGCCTCAATGGCTACTGGGTTGAAACATTCAAAAGCTATTGGGGCCAATTGATCTGCTAGGTCGAGATCTGATTGGATGCTTTAAGTGATGTGTCGCTTATTTCGATTTAAGACGCAAGGCTTTATCGGTTCAAATCTTACTCAAATAAAATAATAATTAATTATTGAACAGGACTATTGTGTGAATTCAAAAATGTTAGGCTCGATCGCCATCGTTGCCGGGACGGCCATTGGCGCAGGTATGTTAGCGTTACCTTTAGCCACAGCGGCTTTAGGTATTATCCCTGCTTTAGTGTTACTCGTTGTTATTTGGGGCGTGTCCGCCTATACCTCATTACTTATGCTCGAAATTAACTTACGCACTGGCGTGGGGGATAACGTGCATGCTATTACGGGTAAGTTACTGGGTAAAAAAGGTCAAATAATTCAAGGTGCTTCTTTCCTGAGTTTATTATTTGCCTTGACCGCGGCTTATCTCACCGGCGGCTCTTCGTTATTAGTGCTTAAAGCGAAGAACATGTTCGATATCGTGCTCGATAATCAAGTCGCAGTGTTGTTATTTACACTCGTGCTCGGTGGCTTTGCGGCGCTAGGTGTTGCTTGGGTCGATAAAGTTTCACGTTTCCTATTTTCGTTAATGATTCTATTGCTCGTGGTGGTGGTATTATTTTTATTGCCCGAAGTCAGTATTGCTAGCATGGCAACTGGCGCGATTGCCGAGTCTATGACCAGCAATTGGATGGCGGCAATTCCCGTAGTGTTTACTTCGTTTGGTTTCCACGTCTGTATCGCCACTTTAGTGCGTTATCTCGATGGCGATGCGGTATCACTGCGTAAGGTGTTGTTAATCGGCTCGACTATCCCACTTGCTTGTTATGTTCTGTGGTTATTGGTGACTTTAGGCACAGTAGGCGGATATGAGGTGAATAGTTTTGAAGGTTCACTACCTTCACTCGTCACGGCATTACAGGATATTGCTCATACACCTTGGATCAGCAAATGTATTTCATTATTCGCTGATTTAGCCTTAGTGACCTCATTCCTCGGTGTGACCTTAAGTTTATATGACTTTATCGCTGAATTAACTCGCGCCAAAGAAACGTTTGCCGGCCGTATTCAAACTTGGTTACTGACCTTTATTCCGCCTGTTTTGTGTGCCTTGTATTTGCCTGAAGGCTTTGTGGCGGTACTGGGATTTGCGGCCGTACCATTGGTCGTGATGATCATCTTTTTGCCAATTGTTATGGCACTGCGTCAACGTCAGTCGCAGCTTGGGGGTTATCAAGTGTCTGGCGGATCTGTTGCGTTAGTCATTACAGGTTTGTTAGGTGCCGTGATTGTGGGTGCCCAACTATTTGTTGGGATCTAATTCATTGCGATAGGTGTGGCTTTTTAGCCAACGCGGCTGAGTAACTTTGATTAAATGTATTTGCTTTGTAAGCGAGTTTTTCAAAGTCTGTTATAGAGAGTGTCGCATGTGATAAAGTCAGGCCCCGGCCTGACTTTTTGCTTTTTAGGTTTTAAAGCGAGTGATGCTGGGTTTTAGCACAGTTATTTAAAATTAAAACAACGCTATTAAAACGATAAAATGGCCCAGCTTGCGCGTGGCTTCATTCACATAAAACGGACTTAACACAATGAAAAAATGGTTACTCACAGTTGCCGTGGCCGCTAGTTTTGGCGCACAGGCTGACGAAGGTATGTGGCAGCCCCATCAACTGCCTGCTATGGCTGATGAGCTGAAAGCAAAAGGCCTTGAAATTGATGCAAAATCGATTTCTAAACTCACCGAATTCCCGATGAATGCCGTGATAAGCCTTGGCGGTTGCACTGCATCATTTGTATCGCCAAAGGGCCTAGTCGTGACTAACCATCACTGTGCATATGGGGCAATTCAATACAATTCCACTCCTGAGAAAAATCTGCTGCAGGATGGTTTTTTAGCTAAGACCTTCGCCGATGAATTACCTGCGACCCCTGGCTCACGTGTCTATGTGACTGAAGATGTCACTAATGTCACTGAGCGAGTTAAAAACGGGCTTGAAGGTAAAGTGGGTAGCGCCTTCTATCAAGGCGTTGAAAGCCAAGAGAAAGCCTTAGTTGCTGAATGTGAAAAAGAAGATGGTTACCGTTGCCAAGTGTATAGCTTTCACGGTGGTCTCGAATATTATCTGGTTAAACAACTGGAAATCCGTGATGTGCGTTTAGTCTATAACCCAGCCGCGAGCGTGGGTAAATACGGCGGCGATGTAGACAACTGGATGTGGCCACGTCACACCGGCGATTTTTCTTTCTACCGTGCTTATGTCTCTAAAGCGGGTAAACCCGCAGAATTTAGTGCTGACAACGTGCCATACGAGCCAAAAAGTTTCTTAAAAGTCTCGGCTAAAGGTGTGAGTGAGGGTGATTTTGTGATGGTTGCAGGCTACCCAGGTCGCACCAACAGATATCGCACAGCTACTGAAGTTCAAAATGAGTTTGAGTGGGCTTATCCCGAAGGCAAAATGCTGCGTGAACGCTTTATTGAGATCATTAAAGAAACCGCGCCAGAGGGCAGTGACGAGCGTATTAAGTACGAGAGTCAAATTGCTGGCCTTGCAAATTACGCGAAAAACTTCACTTCTATGATCGAGTTTTACGGCAAATCAACCATGTTGGCTGACCGTAAAGCCCTCGAAGCTAAGCTTGCGGCGTGGATAGCCAAAGACAGCAGTCGTGAAGCGAAATACGGTAAAACCTTAGCGGAATTAGATGCCTTGATTGCCAAAGGCAAAACGCATCAAGAGCGTGACATGATCTTAAGCTACATAGGCAGTACGACTATGTTGCCGACGGCGCGCAGCTTATATCGCCTCGCGAACGAGAAACAACTGCCAGATATGCAGCGTGAACCGGGCTTCCAAGATCGTGATATGACACGTCTAAAAGCCAGCATGGAGCGTATCGACCGTCGTTATGCGCCAAGCGTTGATAAAGCGGTATTGCTCGACATGCTAAAACGCTACGCCGCACTGCCAGAAGATCAGCGCCTACCCGCATTGGATAAAGCCTTTGGTATCGATAAAAAGTTTAGTGAAGCTAAGCTTTCGAAAACCTTAGATAAAATGTACGCCAAAACTGAGTTAGGTAAGAAAGACGTTCGTCTGGCGTGGATGGATAAATCCGTTGCCGATTTTAAAGCCTCTAAAGATCCTTTCATTCAATTCGCTGTCGCTATGTATGACACAGATATGGCCGAAGAAAAGAAAGAAAAAGAATTAGCGGGTGAACTAATGAAGGTGCGTCCGCAATATATGGATGCCATTATTGCTTACAACCTAGAGCAAGGTAAGCCAGTGTATGCTGATGCTAACTCAAGCTTACGTGTCACAGTTGGCCATGTGAAAGGCTATTCGCCAAAAGACGGTTTAGTGGCCGTGCCATTCACTCGCCTTGAAGGCATAGTGCAAAAGGACACGGGTGTTGACCCATTCGATGCACCGAAGAAAGAGTTAGAGCTGATTAAGCAGAAGCAATATGGTGATTTCTATATGAAATCAATAGATTCTGTACCAGTAAACTTTTTATCAACTTTAGATACTACTGGCGGAAATTCTGGCTCACCGACCTTAAACGGCCGTGCTGAACTCGTCGGCCTATTGTTCGACGGTGTGTATGAAAGCATTATCGGCGGTTGGGCATTTGATAATGAAATTAACCGTTCTATTCATGTCGACAGCCGTTATATGCTGTGGGTAATGAAGTATTTAGATCATGCCGACAATTTATTAGCCGAGATGGAAATCGTTAAGTAATCCATTGCCGCATCAGCAATGGTGCGGCCTATAGTGGCATAGTGAATTTGGATTATCAGCATTCAAGTGCGATTTAGTGCTTTAAGAATACTGAAATAACAAGACAACAAAATAGCGATAAACTCACTGGGTTTATCGCTATTTTTGTAGCTGTAATGGCCTGCTGACGGCTGTTAAGATAGCTGCCGTGATAGGCGCGCCAGGGCATTAGCTCACCTTTTTAGCATTCGCGTAACCAGTGGATTGAAAATATATACGCAACATATTTTTAGACTGAAATGTGTTGGAAAGTAGTGCCGGAGGACCTGCATCTTTAGTTAGAGTTTTTAGTGGGTTAACATTGGCAGGTATCCACACATATAGGCTTGCCATGGCATTGACTCGTCGACACGCAGCAAGTCCATATATGGACACCTCGAATAGATCAACCACTTTTTGAGTAACAGAAAGTAATACTGCGTACGTATATCCGACCTGTTTGTGAGAATCTTTGTTCTCTGGCCTTAATGAGAACCGCGCCTTTGCTGCTTATCGTCCTTTCGGAGTCATATGCTCCTTGTACTCTCTCAGCATCTGCAAAGGCCGGTATTACCTGTTACTTCATTATCTGTAGTCGTGTTTTTGGGGTGAGTTTAATACTCGATTTTTAC